>NZ_JBHXNW010000021.1:0-109883 GCF_042717365.1 Streptomyces sp. NPDC058534 | reverse complement strand
GCGCGCGCCCCCCCCCCCCCCCCCCGCGCGGGGCCCCGCGCCGCCGGGGGGGGGGCGGGCGCGCGCGGGCGGCCGGCGGTCGGCCCGCCCCCCCCCACCCCCCGGCCCCACGACTCAGCCCCGGTTCAGCTCGAACCAGACCACCTTGCCCGTGCTCAGCCGCGTCGCGCCCCAGCGTCGGGCCAGCCGGTTCACCAGGTACAGTCCGCGCCCGCCCTCGTCGGTGGCGCGCGCCTGCCGCAGCCGGGGCAGTTGGGGCACGTCGTCGCCGACCTCGCAGCGCAGCACGTCCGTGCGCAGCAGCCGCAGGGTGACCGGCCGGGAGGCGTACCGCACGGCGTTGGTCACGACCTCGCTGACGAGCAGCTCCACGGCGTCCGTGAGGTCCTCCATGCCCCAGCGGGCGAGGGCGCGCCGGGCCAGCCGACGGGCCTGGCCGGGCGCCGCGTCCTCCGGCTCCAGGAACCAGTACGCCACGTCGCTGGGCGCGATGCCGTCGAAGCGGGCGGCGAGCAGCGCGATGTCGTCGTCCCGGTCGCCGGGGCCCAGCATGTCGAGGACCTCGTCGCACAGGGCTTCCAGGGGCGGCGGATGGTCCGGGCCGGTGAGCTGCGCGGTCGCCGCGAGGCGCTCCCGCAGCTGCTCTATGCCGGTCCACACGTCCCGCAGCCGGGACTCGACCAGCCCGTCCGTGTAGAGGAGCAGGGTCGCGCCGGCGGGGGCGTCCAGCTCCACGGCCTCGAAGTCCACGCCGCCCACGCCGATCGGGGCACCGGCCGGTACCCGCAGCACCTCGGCGTGGCCGCCCAGGTGCAGGAGCACGGGCGGCGGATGCCCGGCGTTGGCGACGGTGATGCGGTGCGATACCGGGTCGTACACCGCGTAGAGGCAGGTCGCCATGCGGTCGGTGCCCAGGCGCTGGGCCTGCTCGTCGAGGTGGTGCAGCACCTCCTGCGGGGGCAGGTCGAGCCCGGCCAGGGTCTGCGCCGTGGTCCGCAGCTGGCCCATGATGGCCGCCGATGTCATGGAGTGGCCCATCACGTCCCCGACGACCAGGGCGACCCGGCTGCCGGGCAGCGGGATGGCGTCGTACCAGTCGCCGCCGACCCGCGCGGTCTCGGCGGCCGGGAGGTAGCGGGAGGCCAGCCGTACGCCGGTGCAGCGCGGCAGGTTCTCCGGGAGCATCGTGCGCTGCAGCTCGTCGGCGATGTACGCCTCACGCCCGTACAGCACCGCCTTGTCGATGCCGAGGGCGCTGTGCGTGGCGAGCTGCGCGGCGACCAGCAGGTCGTCGGCCTCGAAGGCGACGCGCTCCGGGCCGCGCAGGAACAGCGCGGCGCCGATCACCCGGCGCCGGCCGCGCAGCGGCGCGAGGATCGCCCGGCGGCCGTCGGGCACGGCGAACTCGCGTCCGTCGCCGAGCAGTTCCGGCAGCGCGGCGCTGGCGGCCGGAGTGTCCGTGAAGACCGGACGGACCCCGCGCAGCACCTCGGCGAGCGCGCTGCCCGGCCGCACCTCGCACAGCTCGGAGCCGACCGCCTCCAGCTCGGAGGGTTCCGGCTGGGCGGCCGGGATGAAGCCGCCCTCGGTGTCCCGCTCGGCCGGTATCCGGTCGGTGCGCCGCAGCCGCAGCACCAGCGGGCCGGTGGGGCGCTCGTCCCCGACCGGCAGCGGCTCGCGCAGGTAGACGAGGATCGCGTCGGCGAACGTCGGCACGGTGGCCCGGCACAGGCCCATCACGATCTCGTCCAGGTCCATGCCCCGGGCGATCCGCCGGGTCGCGGCTCCCACGAACCGCAGCCGGTCCCCGTCACGCCGCATCGGCGTGGGCTGCCCGGGCGCGGTGGGCTGCCCGGTCCGCCGCTCCGGCTCCGGCACGGTCCGCCGCTCCGGCTCCGGCACGGCCCGGCGGTCCGGACCGGCCGGCGCCGCGGGCCCGGACGGCACGCCGCCCGGCTGCACCGGGACGCCCTCGGCCGCGGGACGCGGGCGGTGCGTGTCGGGCTCGGCGGCCTGCTCGGCGCCCGGCTGGGCGTGTTCGAAGGCGCCGGGGGAGTCGGTGCCCGCGGTGGGCGGTGTCTCTCCCGCGCGTCCCTGTGCCGGTAACGCGGACCCGGAGGCGCGCGGCTCCACGGGGGTACGCGTGAGCGCCCCGCGGGGGTCCGTGGGGTCGGCGCCCGTCAGGGGGCGGTCGAAGGAGGTCGGGTGCTCCGTCACGCGTGTCGAATCCATCCGTCCGGGACTGCGCGCGGCGCGTGCAGTTCGTCCCGCAGAAAACCCGATACCCGGAATACGTGCCCGAGGAACCGGGTTCCCGCGTGGTCAGAGGCTGTTGCTGTGTCACCGGCGGGCCTTCCGCTGCCCGTCTCCGTGTTGCCCTCGTACCCCTCGCTCACGTCCTGCCGCCCCTCGGTGACGATCGGTCAAGCACAGCGCACGCTCCGCCGGTTGCCGTTGCCGCGCTCCCTTGCGGAGGACGATCCTACGTTTGTTGCCCGGGGGCACTTCAAGGGTCTCATGAGGACACGTGCGCGGGCGTGCGATCCCAGTCCCCCGGCAGCGACGGTACCGCCCACCCCGGATCGGGGCGCCAGTCCTCCCAGCCGTCGGCGAACGGCGAGCCCCAGGCGCGGATCTCCGCGACCGCGGCGCGGCCCGCCGTCCGCACCCGCTCGGCCTCCCCGGCGTCCATCAGCCGGTCCCGCCGGGCCTGCGCGAACTCGTCCTCGTCCCGCCAGTACCAGGTGCGGTCCGGGTGGACGGAGATGTCCAGGAAGTGGTCCTCGGAGTCGACGCCGCCCTCCCAACGGGTCAGCGGCTCCTCCAGGTTCACGTACCAGTTCTTGAACCGCCAGCCCGGATCCCAGAACAGCCACACCGACCAGGGCTCGCCGGGCCGCGCCAGCTTCAGCACACCGGTGCCGAACCACCGGTCGCGCTGCACGGTGCGCGGCTTGGTGTAGCGCGAGGCCAGCGGTTCCAGGTGCACGGGCGTACCGTCGGCGAGCACCGGCTTCACGCACTCGGTGCCGGGCGCCAGCCACACCGCGAGCAGGTCGGCGTCGTCCCGTACGACGGTGACGGGGCGCGCGATGTGGAAGCGCGGGCCGCCGTTCTCCCGGTACCGCCACAGGAGGTGACTCCCGGGCGCCCAGAACTCCGCCGGGGCCGCCGCACCGCCCGCCTCCGTGGCCTCGCTCACCGCTTCACCGTCTGCCATGGACAGATATTAGGTGCCGTGGCCACCCGGCGCGCCGGTGATCGCGAGAGCGTCCGCCTTCACGACGGCGGTCGCGTCACGGACGGGTCATCCGCAGCACGTCCAGCGCCTCGTCCAGCTGCTCGCCGGTGAGGTCGCCGCGCTCGACGTACCCGCCCTCCAGGACGACCTGACGGATCGTCTTCCGCTCGGCCAGCGCCTTCTTCGCGACCTTCGCCGCCTCCTCGTACCCGATGTACTTGTTGAGCGGCGTGACCACGGAGGGCGACGACTCGGCGTACTCGCGCGCCCGGTCCCGGTGGGCGGTGATGCCGTCGACGGTCCGGTCGGCGAGCAGCCGCGAGACGTTGGCGAGCAGCCGCACCGACTCCAGTACGTTCTTGGCGATGACCGGCAGCATGACGTTCAGCTCGAAGTTGCCGGCCGCGCCCGCCGCCGCGACGGTCGCGTCGTTGCCGGTGACCTGGGCGGCGACCATGAGGACGGCCTCGGGGATCACGGGGTTGACCTTGCCGGGCATGATGGACGAACCCGGCTGGAGGTCGGGCAGGGAGATCTCCGCCAGCCCGGTGCGCGGCCCGGACGCCATCCAGCGCAGGTCGTTCGCGATCTTCGTCAGCCCGACGCCGATGGTCCGCAGCTGTCCGCTCGTCTCGACGATGCCGTCCCGGGCGCCCTGCGCCTCGAAGTGGTCGCGCGCCTCCGTCAGCGGCAGCCCGGTCGCGCGGGCCACCTCCTCGATGACGGCGGCGGAGAAGCCGGGCGGGGTGTTGATGCCGGTGCCGACGGCGGTGCCGCCCAGCGGCAGCTCGGCGAGGCGGGGGAGCGAGGCGTTCAGCCGCTCGACGCCGTACCGCACCTGCGCCGCGTACCCGCCGAACTCCTGCCCCAGGGTGACCGGCGTCGCGTCCATCAGGTGCGTACGCCCGGACTTCACCACGTCGGCGAACTCCGCGGCCTTGCGCTCCAGGGCGCCCGCGAGGTGGTCGAGGGCCGGGATCAGGTCGCGGGTGACGGCGGCGGTGGCGGCGATGTGGATCGAGGACGGGAAGACGTCGTTGGACGACTGGGAGGCGTTGACGTGGTCGTTGGGGTGCACGTCGCGGCCGAGGCGCTCGGTGGCCAGGGTGGCGAGGACCTCGTTGGTGTTCATGTTGGACGAGGTGCCGGACCCCGTCTGGAACACGTCCACGGGGAAGTGCTCGTCCCACCTCCCCTCGGCGACCTCACCGGCCGCCTCCTGGATCGCGGCGGCGACGTCCTTGTCCAGGACCCCCAGCTCGGCGTTGACCTTCGCCGCCGCGCCCTTGATCCGGGCCAGCGCCTCGATGTGGGCGCGCTCGATGCGCTGACCGGAGACGGGGAAGTTCTCGACGGCACGCTGCGTCTGCGCCCGCCACTTGGCGTCCACGGGGACGCGGACCTCGCCCATGGAGTCGTGCTCGATGCGGTAGTCGCTCATACCGGATACAGCGTGCGGGGCGGTGCGGATGTTCCGGCACCGCCCCCGACCGGCCTCATCGGCCCTGTTGGTGACCGAGCTACGCCAGCCCCGGCCCCCGTACCGGAATCGACGTGAACGTCGGTGCCGGCGCCGGGTCCTGGAAGAAGTCGTTGCCCTTGTCGTCCACCACGACGAACGCCGGGAAGTCCTCCACCTCGATCTTCCAGACCGCCTCCATGCCGAGCTCCTCGTACTCGACGACCTCGACCTTCTTGATGCAGTCCTGCGCGAGCCGCGCGGCCGGCCCGCCGATGGAGCCGAGGTAGAAGCCGCCGTGCGCGTCGCACGCGTCCGTGACCTGCTTGCTCCGGTTGCCCTTGGCGAGCATCACCTTGGAGCCGCCCGCCGCCTGGAACTGCTCCACGTAGGAGTCCATGCGCCCGGCGGTGGTCGGACCGAAGGAGCCGGAGGCGTAGCCCTCGGGAGTCTTCGCCGGACCCGCGTAGTACACCGGGTGGTCCTTCAGGTACTGCGGCATCTCCTCGCCCGCGTCCAGCCGCTCCTTGATCTTGGCGTGCGCGATGTCGCGGGCCACGACCAGGGGACCCGTCAGGGACAGCCGGGTCTTGACCGGATGACGGGTCAGCTCGGCGAGGATGTCGTCCATCGGCTGGTTGAGGTCGACCTTGACGACGTCCCCCGCCTCGTCCAGCTGTGCGTCCGTCGTCTCCGGCAGGAACCGCGCGGGGTCGGTCTCCAGCTGCTCCAGGAAGACGCCCTCGGCGGTGATCTTCGCGACCGCCTGCCGGTCGGCGGAGCAGGACACGGCGATCGCGACGGGGCACGAGGCGCCGTGCCGCGGCAGCCGCACCACGCGCACGTCGTGGCAGAAGTACTTGCCGCCGAACTGCGCGCCGATGCCGATCTTCTGCGTCAGCTCGAAGACCTTCTCCTCCAGGTCCTTGTCCCGGAAACCGTGCCCGAGCGCCGATCCCTCGGCGGGGATCTCGTCCAGGTAGTGCGCGGAGGCGTACTTCGCGGTCTTCAGCGCGTACTCGGCCGACGTGCCGCCGACGACGATCGCCAGGTGGTACGGCGGGCAGGCGGCCGTACCGAGCGAGCGGATCTTCTCCTCCAGGAACTTCATCATGGAGGACTCGTTGAGGACGGCCTTCGTCTCCTGGTAGAGGAACGACTTGTTGGCCGACCCGCCGCCCTTCGCCATGAACAGGAACTTGTAGGCGCCGCCGTCGGTCGCGTACAGCTCGATCTGGGCCGGGAGGTTGGAGCCGGTGTTCTTCTCCTCCCACATGGTGAGCGGAGCCATCTGCGAGTAGCGCAGGTTCAGGTTCTTGTAGGCGTCGTGGATGCCGCGGCTGAGGGCCTCCTCGTCGCCGCCCGACGTGAGCACGTTCTGCCCGCGCTTGCCCATGACGATGGCCGTGCCGGTGTCCTGGCACATGGGCAGCACGCCCGCCGCCGCGATGTTCGCGTTCTTCAGCAGGTCCAGCGCCACGAACTTGTCGTTGCCCGACGCCTCGGGGTCGTCGACGATGCGGCGCAGCTGCGCGAGGTGGGCGGGGCGCAGGTAGTGCTGGATGTCGTGGATGGCCTCCTCGGCCAGCTTGCGCAGCGCCTCGGGCTCCACCTTGAGGAAGGTCCGCCCGTCGGCCTCGAAGGTGGAGACACCCTCGGAGGTCACCAGTCGGTACGGAGTGGTGTCCGCACCCTGGGGAAGCAGATCGGTGTACGCGAACTCAGGCATCTCGCCCATTCCTCACTCGACATCACGCGCGGCTGGATTCCTCAGCAACGACGGCTGGCCTCCATTGGCAGCGCCAACCAGCGTAGAACCTGCCCGCGGCGCCGAGCTTGTGAGGTAAGGCTCAGTAAGGCGCATGGAAGCCGAGGCCGGGCGGCGACAAGGTTGTCCACAGGGGTAGTCGCGATCTATCGCGTTTCGGTACGCTGCTGCCGTGGACCTTCTGAAGCACGCCCAGCCCGCACCGCGCACCTCCGAGCTGCGCGCCTCGGACGCCGACCGTGACCGCGTCGCCGACATGCTCCGCGACGCCCTCGTCGAGGGGCGGCTCACCGCCGACGAGCACGCCGAGCGGGTCGAGGGCGTGCTGGCCGCCAAGACGGTCGGCGAGCTGGACGTCTTCGTGCGCGACCTGCCCGCCGCGCACCACGGCAGGCCGCCCGCCGCTCCGGCCCCCAACCGGCCCACGGCCGGCGCCATCCCCCCGGACCCCGACGAGAACGTGGTGGCGGTGTTCAGCAGCGCCGTCCGCAAGGGCCGCTGGCGGGCGAGCCGCCGTATCCACGCGTACGCGGTCTTCGGCAGCGTCGAGATAGACCTCAGCGAGGCCGTCTTCGAGTACCAGCAGGTCGTGATCAAGGCGTTCTCCGTCTTCGGCAGCGTCGAGGTCCGCGTCCCGGAGAACGTGTCGTTGCGCGGCACGGGCGGCGGCGTGCTCGGCAATTTCGAGGTGCACACCCTCGACTCCGACGAGCCCGAGGCCCCCGTCGTCTACGTGGACGGCTGGGCCGTGCTGGGCCATGTGGAGGCGCGTCCGAAGCGCGGCAAGGTCGTCGCGGACCTCCTGGACCGGGTGCACCGCAGAGTCGAGAAGGGTTTGCGCAAGCATCTCTAGCGCACCGTCGGCAGCCGTTGGGAACCCAGTGCATAGGCACGCGCACAACGGGTAAGCCTTGACGCATCGTCTCTCGCTCGCGAAGCCGTCGTCAGGAGTAGACCGTGCTGCAACCGCCGCATTCGTCCCTGCAGGTAGCTGCCGTTCCGGCCCAGCGGGTGCCGGTGCGGGACAGGGACCAAGACGCTCCGTGGCACACCGAGGCGGTGTGCCGGCGCGACGAGGCCGGACTGTTCTTCGCCCCCTCCAAGGAACCGACCGCCGCCCGGCTCTCCCGCGAGGAGGCCGCCAAGCGCGTCTGCGCCCGCTGTCCGGTCATGGTCGAGTGCCGCGAGCACGCCCTCCTCCAGCCCGAGCCCTACGGCGTCTGGGGCGGCCTCACCGCCGCCGAACGCCGCGTGGTCCTGGCCAGGCGCCGCCGCCGCGAGGCCGAACTGAAGAAAACCCCGCGCACGCCAGCGCCCCGCATAGCCGCGGCGGGTTAGTAGACACCGACGCGACGAAGGGCGCCCCTCCGTACAAGGGGCGCCCTTTGTCATGCCGTGGGGGCAGTTGGCTCAGGGGCGCGGGGCGCTGACGATGTGCGGCTCCGCCGCGTGGGCGCGACCAGCCACGACGCACCCGCACCCGCCAATCACCAGGCACCCCCACCTCAATAGGCGCCCCGCACAACCGACAGAGTCACTTCGCCCGGTCGAAATCCACCGCACTGTACGCCCGCAGCTTGCTCAGCCGATGCTCGGAATCGATCCTCCGCACCGTGCCCGACTTCGACCGCATCACGATCGAGTCGGTCGTCGCCGTCTCCGACCGGTACCGCACCCCGCGCAGCAGCTCACCGTCGGTGATGCCGGTCGCGACGAAGAAGACGTTGTCCCCGGAGATCAGGTCGTCGGTGGTCAGGACGCGGTCCAGGTCGTGCCCGGCACTGATCGCGCGCTGCCGCTCCTCGTCGTCCTTCGGCCACAGCTTGCCCTGGATGGTGCCGCCCAGGCACTTCACCGCGCAGGCCGAGATGATGCCCTCGGGGGTGCCGCCGACACCGAGCAGCAGGTCGATGCCGGTGCCCTCGCGCAGCGCCAGGATGGAGCCGGCCACGTCGCCGTCGGAGATCAGCTTGATGCGGGCGCCGGTCTCCCGGACCGCCTTGATCAGGCCCTGGTGGCGGGGCCGGTCGAGGATGACGACGGTGACGTCCTCGGGGGTGCGCCGCTTGGCCTTGGCGATCCGGCGGATGTTCACGGACACGGGCGCGTTGATGTCGACGAAGTCGGCGGCATCCGGGCCGGTGACCAGCTTGTCCATGTAGAAGACGGCGGACGGGTCGAACATGGAGCCGCGCTCGGCGGCGGCCAGCACCGCGATGGCGTTGGTCATGCCGTTGGCGGTCAGCGTGGTGCCGTCGATCGGGTCGACGGCGATGTCGACCTCGGCGCCGGTCCCGTCGCCGACCCGCTCCCCGTTGAAGAGCATCGGGGCCTCGTCCTTCTCGCCCTCACCGATGACGACGACGCCGTTCATCGAGACGGTGTGGACGAGGGTCCGCATGGCACGCACGGCGGCACCGTCGGCGCCGTTCTTGTCACCGCGCCCGACCCAGCGGCCGGCGGCCATCGCCGCGGCCTCGGTGACCCGCACCAGTTCCATGGCGAGGTTGCGGTCGGGGGCCTCTGAGGGGACGTCCAGCTCGGACGGCAGATGATGCTCGGTCATCGGAGCGCACCTTTCTGATACGACGACGGCCGGATGAGGGTATGGCCATGACTCTATCGTCAGTCCGACAAAATGAGCAGGGGACCCCACGTTTGAGCGGATCAGGCACCTGCGACGATAGGGGGCGTGGCAGGTATGAAAGGCAAGCAGAAGTCGGCCCGGGACATGATCCTCTCCCTCGGGCTCATCGTCCTCGCGGCGGGCGTGATCTGGATCTTCATTCCGCACGACGACGGCGAACCGGACGTCAAGCGGGTCGACTACCGGGTGGAGCTGCTGACCGCGCAGCGTGCCGCGACGTACCCGGTGGCGGCGCCCGAGGGCCTGTCCGAGGACTGGAAGCCGACCTCCGTCCGCTTCCAGGGCGCCGACTTCGACGCCTGGCACCTGGGCTTCCGCGCCCCGGACGGCGAGTACGTGGCGATCGAGCAGTCCACGAAGAAGCCCGCCTCGTTCATCGAGGACGCCAGCCAGGGGGCGCGGGCCACCGAGCGGACCGAGGAGATCGGTGGCCGCACGTGGACCCGGTACACGGGTGGCCGGTACGACGCGCTGGTGCTGGAGGGTGACTCCGGCATGAAGGGCGCGACGACGGTCGTGGCCGGCACCGGGTCGTTCGAGCAGCTGGGCAAGATGGCGGCGGCACTGAAGCTGGCGTGAGCCGCGGCCTACGCCGCGAAGCCCCCGGCAGGGGCCGGGGGCTTCGTCATGCGCGTCGCGCCGCGGTCGTTCCGCGGTCGTTCCGCGGGGCTCAGACCGTCGTGACGACCTGGTCGTACGCGAGGCGCGGGGAGCGCGGGAACCAGGCGTCCGGGCCCGGACGGCCGATGTTGACGACCATCATCGGGGTGTGGTCGTCGTCCAGGAACTCCTTGCGGATGCCCTCGAAGTCCAGGCCGGTCATGGGACCGGCGGCCAGGCCGGCGGCGCGGACGCCGACGATGAAGTACGCGGCCTGGAGGGCGGAGTTCAGCAGGGCGGCGCCCTCACGCGCCGGGCGCTCGCTGAAGAAGGCGTCCTTCGCCTGCGGGAAGTGCGGGAAGAGGTGCGGCAGCTCGTCGTGGAACTCGTTGTCCGCCGAGAGGATCGCGACCAGCGGGGCGGTGGCCGTCTTGGGCCGGTTGCCCTCGGCCATGTGCTGGACGAGACGCTCGCGGGCCTCGGTGGAGCGGACCAGCGTGATGCGCAGCGGGGACTGGTTGAAGGCGGTCGGGCCGTACTTGACCAGGTCGTAGATCGCCTGCACCTGCTCGTCGGTCACCGGCTCGTCGGTGAAGGTGTTCGCGGTGCGGGCCTCGCGGAACAGCAGGTCCTGGGCGGCGGGGTCAAGAACGAGAGACATACGTGATCTTCCTCGGTGGTGCGTCGGCTCCACGCCGGTCGGACGCCGGAGCCGTTTACTGCGACGACGGTACGGCAGAGAAGTTCAAGGTTCAACCAAAAGAGGAGTGCGGTGATCCGCTTCACATCGTCGGTGAAGGGGTGGAGTGTCGCGGATCACACCGCGCCGGCGGTTGCTTGTCGCGGCCAGGCACATGGAGCTGGTCGGCTGGCTCAAGACCGAGCACGGCCTGGGCCACGGGCACGCGAACGCGCTGGTCGCCCACACCCTCGCGGAGGACACGGCGAAGGAGGGCTAGAGGATCTCGCCCTCCTCGTCCTCTGTGCCCGCCTCCTCGGCCAGCGCCGCGTCCAGGCGGGCCCGGGCGCCGTCCAGCCGGCGGCGGCACACCTTCGCCAGCTCCTCGCCCCGCTCCCACAGGGCGAGGGACTCCTCCAGCGTCGTACCGCCGGCCTCCAGCCGCCGGACGACCTCGATCAGCTCGTCCCGCGCCTGCTCGTACCCGAGCGCCTCGGACATGGCCGTCGGCTGCTCCACCTCGCTGGTCATCCACCCACCCTATGCGTCGACTCGTACGGAGAAATCGCCCTCGGCGACACGTGCTCGCAGCGTCTCACCGGGCTCCACCTCGCCGGGGTCCCGGACGGCGTGCCCGTCGGCCCGCTGGAGCACGGCGTACCCCCGCTTGAGGGTCGCGGCGGGGGAGAGGGCCACCACGCGCGCGTGCGTGTGCGTCAGCTCGGAGTCGGCCCGGTCGAGGTGGTGCCGCAACGAGCGGCGGCCCCGGTCCAGCTGGGCGGTCACCTGCTCGGCCCGCTCGTCGATCATCCGGTGCGGATCCTGTATCGACGGCCGGGCCAGCGCGTGGGCCAGCCCCCGCTCCTCGCGGTCCACGTAGGCCGCCACGCACCGCCGCGCACGGTCCCGCAGCAGCCGCACCCGCTCGTACTCCTCGCCGACGTCCGGCACGACCTTCTTCGCGGCGTCGGTCGGCGTGGAGGCGCGCAGGTCGGCGACGTGGTCGAGGAGCGGATTGTCCGGTTCGTGCCCGATCGCGGAGACGACCGGCGTACGGCACGCGGCGACCGTGCGCACCAGCTGTTCGTCGGAGAACGCCAGCAGGTCCTCGACGCTGCCACCACCCCGCGCGACGACGATCACGTCCACGTCGTCCCGCGCGTCCAGCTCCTTCACCGCCTGCACCACCTGCGGCACGGCGTGCACGCCCTGCACGGGGACGTTGCGCACCTCGAAGCGGACGGCGGGCCAGCGGTGCCGGGCGTTCTCCAGGACGTCCCGCTCGGCCGCCGAGGCCCGGCCGCAGACCAGGCCGATCAACTGCGGCAGGAACGGCAGCGGCTTCTTCCGCTCCGGCGCGAAGAGCCCCTCCCGCGCGAGCGCCTTCTTCAGCTGCTCCAGCCGCGCCAGCAGCTCCCCGACACCCACGGGCTTGATCTCGGCTGCCCGCAGCGACAGCTGCCCGCGCGGCGCGTACCACTCCGGCTTGGCGTGCACGACCACCCGGGCACCCTCGCCGACCACGTCCGCCACCGCGTCGAACACCTGCCGGTAGCAGGTGACGCTCACGGAGATGTCGTACGAGGGGTCGCGCAGCGTCAGGAACACGACCCCCGCGCCCGGCCGCCGCGACAACTGCGTGATCTGTCCCTCGATCCAGACCGCGCCGAGCCGGTCGATCCACCCCCCGATCAGCCGTGACACCTCACCCACGGGCAGCGGGCTTTCGGGAGTCGAGTTAACAGCCATGCGCTTGAGCGTAACGGCCGGGTACGACAACCCGGCGGGGCTCGCGCGGCTGGGGTCGGCGGTGCGGGAAACCTCTGCCCCGACCCGATCCGACCCGACCCGAGCCGCGGCCCGTCACGCCCCGTCCGCGCGCCGCCCGCGTGCCTGCGCCGCCAGCACCACCAAACCCACCGCCAGCCAGATCGCCCCGACGACCTGCGCGCTCCCCGACGCCTCCACGATCACCGTGATCGTGATCGCCGCGCCCAGGACCGGCACCACCAGATGCTTCCACCAGTTCACCGGGGCGTCCCCGCGCCGGACCACGAACCAGCCCACCACGCTCGCGTGCAGCAGCGTGAACGCGGTCAGCGCGCCGACGTCGACCACCGAGACCAGGTGGTCGAGGCCGTCGTCCCGGCGGGCCGCCCACACCGCCGCCACCATCGTGATCACCGCCGAGACCAGCAGTGCCACGCGCGGCACCCCGGAATCCGTCCGCGACAACACCCCCGGCAGCCGCCGGTCGCGGCCCATCGCGAACAGCAGCCGCCCGGCCGCCGCCTGCCCGGCCAGCGCCGCGAACGCCGCGCCGATCGCCTTGCTGACCGCGACCAGGTCGTGCAGCCACGTGCCCACCGACGCGTCCACGGCGTCGTAGAAGGCCGACCCCTGCCGCTCGGGCTCCGCCGCCAGCTGCGCCGACGACACCGGCTCAAGCAGCGCCACCAGATACGTCTGCGCCACGAACAGCACACCCGCCAGCGCCAGGCAGAACAGCAGCGCCCGCGCGACCTTCGCCGACCCGCCCGCCCGTCTCCCACCACCGCCCTTCCAACGAGCTTCGCGCCCCTCTTGATCGACCTCCTCCGCGAACGTCGCGATCGCGTCGAAGCCCAGGTACGACAGCACCGCCACCGACACCGCCCCGACCACCGCCGACAGCGCGAACGCCCCCTGCGTGCCGTCCCCGGACAGCGGCGACAGCCAGTCCCGCTCGGCCCCGTCCCGCGCCAGGACCACGATCGCCGCCACCACGAACACCACCAGGACCACGATCTCCATGGCGAGCACCAGGAAGCCCACGCGCGCCGCCGCCCGCACCCCCCACAGGTTCAGCAGCGTCGTGACGACCACCGCGATCGCCGTCCACACCCACCGGGAGACCTCCGGAATCAGCGCCTCCATCGCGATCCCCGAGAACAGGTACGCCACCGCCGGGATCAGGACGTAGTCCAGCATCGCCATCCAGCCCGCGATGAACCCCGCCCCGTTACCGAGCCCCACGCGCGCGTACGCGAACACCGACCCGGCCTGGGGGACCACCCGCACCATCTGCGCGTAGCTGAAAGCGGTGAACGCCATCGCGATCGTGGCGACGACGTACACGAGCGCCACCGCGCCGTGCGACTTGGCGTCCAGCGTGCCGAACACTCCGACCGGTGCCATGGGCGCGATGAACAGCAGGCCGTAGACGACCAGGTCCCTGAAGCCCAGACTGCGCCGCAGCTGGTGTTCCTCACCGGCCCCTGGGGCCGTCGTACCGGTCTCCGACATCGTGCCTCCGCCAGCGCCTCGGACTCCGTCTCGGACCCCGCCGCGAACTCCGCCTCGGAACGTTCCCGCCAGTCTCCCCGGCAACGCCGTACCCACGCGATCTCTGACCCGCCGAACGCGGCCTTACGATGGGTGCCATGACTGCTTCGCCTGGCCGCCGTGTCCTGCTCGCCGCCCCCCGTGGCTACTGCGCGGGTGTGGACCGCGCCGTGATCGCCGTCGAGAAAGCCCTGGAGCAGTACGGGGCTCCGGTGTACGTCCGGCACGAGATCGTTCACAACAAGTACGTCGTCCAGACCCTGGAGAAGAAGGGCGCCATCTTCGTCGAGCAGACGGAGGAGGTCCCCCCGGGGAACATCGTCATGTTCTCCGCACACGGCGTGGCCCCCGTCGTCCACCAGGAGGCCGAGCGCGGCCGGCTCGCCACCATCGACGCCACCTGCCCGCTCGTCACCAAGGTGCACAAGGAAGCCGTCCGCTTCGCCGACGACGACTACGACATCCTCCTGATCGGCCACGAGGGCCACGAGGAGGTCATCGGCACCTCCGGCGAGGCCCCCGACCACATCCAGCTCGTCGACGGCCCCGAGGACGTCGCGAAGGTCGAGGTCCGCGACCCGTCCAAGGTGGTGTGGCTCTCCCAGACGACCCTCTCCGTCGACGAGACCATGGAGACCGTCGACGCGCTCAAGGACAAGTTCCCGCAGCTCATCTCCCCGCCCAGCGACGACATCTGCTACGCCACGCAGAACCGCCAGCTCGCGGTCAAGCAGATGGGCGCCGAGGCCGACCTGGTGATCGTCGTCGGCTCGCGCAACTCCTCCAACTCCAAGCGGCTCGTCGAGGTCGCCAAGCAGGCGGGCGCCCGCGACGCGTACCTCGTGGACTTCGCCGACGAGATCGACGCGGCCTGGCTGGAGGGCGTGACCACGGTCGGCGTCACTTCCGGCGCGTCCGTCCCGGACGTCCTGGTCGAGCAGGTCCTGGAGTGGCTGTCGCCGCACGGCTTCGAGGACGTGGAGATCGTCAAGGCCGCCGAGGAGTCGATCATCTTCTCGCTGCCCAAGGAGCTCCGCCGCGACCTGCGCGAGGAGGCCGCGACCCTGGTGGAGGGGCGGGGCGGCTCGGGTACGGCCGGGGCGTGACCGTCAGTCGCAGGCCGTAACGTGGTGCCATGCAGATCTTCGGCGTGGACATCGGCGGATCCGGGATCAAGGGCGCCCCTGTGGACCTCGACAGGGGCGACCTGGCCCAGGAGCGCTGCAAGGTACTGACTCCGCAACCGGCCGACCCCGACGGCGTGGCCGACGGGGTCAAGGAGGTCGTCGAGCACTTCGGCTGGACCGGACCGGTCGGACTCACCTTCCCGGGCGTGGTGACCGGCGGCGCGATGGTCCGCACCGCGGCCAACGTCGACAAGAGCTGGGTCGACACGGACGCGCGGAGCCTGTTCGCGGAGCGGCTGGGCGGGCTGGACGTGACGGTCGTCAACGACGCGGACGCGGCGGGCGTCGCCGAGCTGAACTTCGGCGCCGGCCGCGGCCGGCAGGGCACGGTCATCCTGCTCACCTTCGGCACGGGCATCGGCAGCGCCGTCTTCCACGGCGGCGTCCTCGTCCCCAACACCGAGCTGGGGCACCTGGAGCTGGACGGCCACGACGCGGAGAAGCGCGCCTCCAGCAAGGTCAAGGAGGACCACGACATGTCGTGGGAGCACTGGGCCCACCGCGTGCGGAAGTACCTCGCCCACGTCGAGATGCTGTTCTCGCCCGAGCTGTTCATCATCGGCGGCGGGGTCAGCCGCAAGTCACAGAAGTTCCTGCACTACATCGAGGGCATCCAGGCGGAGATCGTCCCCGCGCAGCTCCAGAACAACGCGGGAATCGTCGGGGCGGCGATGCACGCCTCCGGCTGACGACGGCCCTCGCACCGTCCGCCGCATGTCACACCGGCGGACGGTTCCGGGCGGCGGCGGCCCGCCGGCGCATCAGCCGGACCCTGCGGACGATCACCGTCGACCCCGCGACCAGCGTCCCGCCGTACAGCCACCCGGCCTCGGTGGCCAGCGCGGTCACGATCCCCATCAGGCGCCCCCCGAGGCCGCCGTCCCCGCTCTCGGCCACGGTCACCAGCCCCACCGCGAAGGCGATCGGCACGACGACGGGAGCGGTCAGCAGGTCGCCCCGGCGCACCCAGACCGCGGTGAGCAGACACACCGGCACGAACAGCACGCCGTAGACGGTCAGGGACGCCCCGAACAGCAGCGCGTCGAGGTAGCCGAGCACGACCATGACGGCGGCGCAGAACAGACCGCTGCCCAGACCCGTCAGCCGCGGGTTGGGCATCGTGCGCGGGGCGCGCACCTCCCGCGCCGCCGGCGGACCCGGCCGGCCCGCCTGCCGGCCCCTGGCCGCCCGCGCCGGACCGCCGCCCGCCCGCGGTCCCGTCGGCCGCCCGACCGGCCGGGCGGCAGCGGCGCCGCCCCGCCCCTGCGGGGGCAGCGCTGCCCGGCTCTGTCGCGGTCCGTACTGCGCAGGTCGCGTCCTGTGTTGCTCCACTGGACCAACTTAGGTCGGTTTATGTGCCGAATAGGCCGACAGACACGCCGTCGGCCAGACCTTGGCCAAGCGTTCGACACCACGCGGGGGCGGTACCGGCCACCCCGTAGACTGGTGGATCGGCCCCCTGCCTGGCCCGCCCCACCCCCTCCGCATCCTCACGTACGGGAAGTCGCAACGTGTCGCTCACGATCGGAATCGTCGGTCTGCCGAATGTCGGCAAGTCGACCCTGTTCAACGCCCTGACCAAGAACGACGTGCTCGCGGCCAACTACCCGTTCGCCACGATCGAGCCCAACGTCGGCGTCGTGGGCGTCCCGGACCCCCGCCTGACGAAGCTGGCCGCGATCTTCTCTTCGGACAAGGTCCTCCCGGCCACCGTCGACTTCGTGGACATCGCGGGCATCGTGCGCGGCGCCAGCGAGGGCGAGGGCCTGGGCAACAAGTTCCTCGCGAACATCCGTGAGTCCGACGCGATCTGCCAGGTCATCCGCGCCTTCCGGGACGAGAACGTCGTGCACGTCGACGGCAAGGTCTCGCCCAAGGACGACATCGAGACGATCAACACCGAGCTGATCCTCGCCGACCTCCAGACCATCGAGAAGGTCCTCCCGCGCCTCCAGAAGGAGTCCCGGATCAAGAAGGACGTCGCGCCGAAGGTCAAGGCCGTCGAGGAGGCCAAGGAGATCCTGGAGAAGGGCGACACACTCTTCGCCCACGGCATCGTCCAGGGCACCGAGCGCGACGAACTCCTCCACGACCTCCACCTCCTCACGACCAAGCCCTTCCTCTACGTCTTCAACGTCGACGAGGACGAGCTGATCGACGAATCCTTCAAGAACGAGCAGCGCGCCCTGGTCGCCCCCGCAGAGGCGATCTTCCTCAACGCCAAGCTGGAGTCGGACCTCGCCGAGCTGGACGAGGACGAGGCCCTGGAACTCCTCCAGTCCGTCGGCCAGGAGGAACCCGGCCTCGCCACCCTCGCCCACGTCGGCTTCCGCACCCTCGGCCTCCAGACCTACCTGACGGCCGGCCCCAAGGAATCCCGCGCATGGACCATCAAGAAGGGCGCCACGGCCCCCGAGGCCGCGGGAGTCATCCACACCGACTTCCAGAAGGGCTTCATCAAGGCCGAGGTCATCTCCTACGACGACCTGGTCACCACGGGTTCGGTAACGGAGGCCCGCGCGAAGGGCAAGGCGCGGATGGAGGGCAAGGAGTATGTGATGCGGGACGGGGATGTGGTGGAGTTCCGCTTCAACGTGTAGCGGCCGACATAACACCACGTCGCTGATCTGGCAAACGTGCAGGTCATAGAGGGTCCGACTCTTTGGGGTCGGGCCCTTTGCGTTTTCCCGTGCTGGGATGGTGCTGGGATAGCTGACCCCTCGTCACCTGCCGTCATCCCTGGTCATCCGTACCGTGCTGGGATTGTGCTGGGATGTGGATGGGCTGACGGTGCTGGGACTGACCCGGTGCAGAGCCCGACTCGTAGCGTCCAGGGCCGTGGGGATTCCACTGCCCTGGACGCTACGAGTCGGGGGCAGTGGGGATTCCACTGGGACGAGGGCTTTTGCGTCGAGAGGGGCGTGCCCGTTGGGGTGCTGTCCAGCGTGGCGTCGGTGCGCGGCACGCACCCTGGATGAACCCGCTGAGGTTGTACCTCGGTTTCCTTCGAGTGCGCGTCGCTGTGGACCGGGAGGATCGACGGCGGGTATCTCGACCGAAGGTCTGTCAGGCTGTTGGCCAACGCCGTGCAGAACTCAGCCGTCTTCGAGGGTGACGATCGCGATCGATGGCTGGAGGTGCGATGCGAAGGTTCGTGCGCCTTTCATGATCGACGGCTCCCTGACATACTCTCAGCGAGATCGTGAGTTGGAAGTCGTGGGGGGCGCGACATGGTGGAGACCCAGCGCAGGTGGTTAACGAGGGCCGTGTCGGACTTCGGTGCTTCGTGCAAGGCGATGCTCGCCGGGCCGGGGTGGCCCGAATTCGCCATTCGTGCACCGCTGGAGAAGCTTCTGCAGACCGCGGGTGCCCAATACGCCCTGCAGGATGTCTTGTGGCACACCGAGACGCCGCTCCCGGATCTTGGAGTACGCCCCGACTATGCGGTCGAGGTCCACGGCGCCATCATCGGCTACATCGAGATCAAGAGGCCCGGGCACAGCGTTGACCCGAGCAAGTTCACTGGCAGGAACAAGGAGCAGTGGGAGCGCCTGCGCGACCTGCCGAACCTGCTCTATACGAACGGCACGGAATGGCGCCTGTTCCGGCATGGAGAGCCAGTCGGCGACCCCGTCGTCTTCGACGGCGATCTGGAGCAAGCCGGCGTCGCCCTGAAGGTCGTTGCCCCGGACGCGTTCCACTCCTTGTTACAGACCTTCCTCCACTGGTATCCCGAAGAGATCCGCCAAGTCTCCGTACTTGTACGGCGGATAGCTCCGCTGTGTCGTCTCCTGCGTGCCGCGGTACTGGAGCAGTTGGAGGCCGAACGGCGCGCGGCAGCCGATGGGGCGCGTTCAAGGGATCTTCGGTTCACCGGTCTGATGGGTGACTGGCGCAAACTTCTCTTCCCGACGGCAGACGACGCCACCTTCGCGGACGGTTACGCGCAGGCTGTCACCTTCGCGCTTCTGCTGGCCCGCACGGAGGACCTCCGCCTGACGGACACCGGGCTGCACGAGATCGGCCGGCGACTCGATGCCGGGCATGCCCTGATGGGCAAGGCCCTCCAACTACTCACCGACAACGTCACCGAAAACTTCGAGGTGACGCTGGACTTACTTGTGCGCGTGATCGACGCAGTGCGCTGGGAGTCCATCCGCAAGGGTCGTCGAGATGCCTATCTGCATCTGTACGAGTCGTTCCTTGAGGTCTACGACGAACAACTCCGGCAGAAAAGCGGCTCGTACTACACGCCTCGCGAGGTCGTGGAAGAGATGGTCCGGCTGACCGAGGACGTTTTACGTACGCGCCTTGAGCGGCCGCAGGGCTATGCGAGCCAGGACGTGCGCATTGTCGATCCGGCAATGGGGACGGGCACCTACCTCCACGCGATCATCGAGCATGTGGCTGAGTGGACCGAACAGCACACCGGCCCCGGGGCAGTTCCGGAGGCCATCAGTGGCCTCGCTCGTCGCCTGGTCGGATTCGAACTGCAGATGGGCCCCTTCGCAGTTGCCGAGCTGCGTACTTCTGACCTGTTGAAGCGTCATCGCGCGGCGCATCCCAGGGAAGGGCTGCAGCTCTACGTCACGGACACGCTGGACAACCCGTATGTGGCCGAGGAGTCCCTGGCTTCGACATACGGGGTGATATCGGAGTCACGGAAGCGCGCGAACCAGGTGAAGGCCACCGCTCCGGTGACCGTGGTCATCGGTAACCCGCCGTACGACGACAAGGCCAAGGGGCGCGGAGGATGGATCGAGAGCGGCGCCGCGGGACGTGGTGCGCCGCCGATCAACGAGTTCAAGTGGCCCGGCAACGGGCGCTACGAACACATCCTGAAGAACCTGTACATCTACTTCTGGCGCTGGGCGACGTGGAAGGTCTTCAACGCACACGACGAGGATCAGCACGGCGTGGTCTGCTTCATTACACCCTCCGGTTTCGCCAGTGGACCGGGTGGCCGCGGCATGAGGGACTACCTTCGGCGCACCTGCGATGAAGGCTGGATCATCGACGTCTCTCCGGAAGGCCATCGTCCGGACGTGGGTACCCGAATCTTCCCGGGTGTGGCACAGCCGCTGGCCATCTGCATCTTTGTACGGCGTACCGACCATGATCCGGAGCGCCCAGCTCGTATCCACTACCGCACGGTCGAGGGAAAGCGCAGCTCCAAGTACCGTCAGCTCAAGGAAATTCGCTTGGATGATGGGGGATGGCACGAAGCTCACTCCGGAGCCATAGAGCCATTCCGTCCGACCACGGGGACCGGCTGGGGAGAGTGCCCGCAACTGAGCGACCTCTTCCCATGGGGAAGCCTCGGCATTACGGCCAACCGCTCGTGGGTGAACGGTCCGGCCGAGGACATCCTCCAGCGGCGGTGGGCCCATCTTGTCTCTCAGCGGGACCGGGCCAAGAAGGCCGAGTTACTCAAGGAGACCCGCGACCGCACGCTCGAGAAGAAGTTGGCGCCGCTGCCTGGTAGCCCTGAGCATGAGACGGCGATTGGCAGGAGACGGCGTTGCAGCCCGGATTGATCCGGATCGGCATGCGTAGCTTCGACCGCCAGTGGCTCGTCGCGGACAACCGGGTCATCGACTTTCCGCGCCCAGATCTGTGGGAGTCACTGCAACCGAATCAATTGTTCCTCAACCAGCAGTCATCGCATGAGATCGACTCGGGACCGGCGGTCGTCGCCACCGCGCTACTGCCGGACACTCACCATTTCAATGGGCGGGGCGGCAAAATCATGCCCATCCTCCACCCGGACGGAACGCCCAATGTTCCCCCTGGGCTACTCGCCCACCTCGCCACGGAGTTGGGAATCCCTCGAGTGACCGTGCACGACCTGGCAGCTTACGTAGCGGCGGTGACAGGGCACTCCGGCTTCACCAAGCAGTTCACAGAGCAACTACTCACACCTGGTGTGCGGTTGCCGCTCACTCGTGACCCGCAGTTGTGGAACGAGGCTGTCCGACTGGGCTCCGAGGTGCTCTGGGCGTCGACATACGGCGAGCGCTACGTCGCACCCGCGGAGGGCCGGCCTGAAGGAGATGTCTGTTATCCCCAAGGGGATCCGCGCCGCGTCCGCTATCAACAGGCTGTGGGGCAGGAGCTCCCGGCTGAAATCAAGTACGCCGAGATGACGGAGACCTTACACCTGGGCTCCGGCCAGTTCGGACCCGTCCCGCCAGAGGTCTGGGCGTACGACGTCGGCGGCATGCAGATCGTCAAGAAGTGGTTCGGCTACCGCAAGGCCAAGCCGAACAGCAGGAAGACCAGCCCGTTGGACGATATTCATGCCGAGTCCTGGCCCGCGGAGTGGTCAACGGAGCTGATGGAACTTCTCTCGGTGCTGCGTCGGCTGGTGGAACTCGAACCTGCTCAGCAGGTGCTCCTGGAACGGGTTGTGGCCGGTTCGGTGATCACCGAGTCAGACCTCACTAAGGCCGGAATTTTGCCGGTCGGCGCGAAGACACGAAAGCCTCGGCGTCGGCTTCTCACGCTCAGCAGCGGCGACGAAAGCGATGCCAACACGCTTATGTGATGCACAGAGCCAGTCATAGCGCGTGTGCTGTCAGTCCGCGTCTGCAGCGTTCTTGCCCGAGCCGTAGCGCATGGCTTGCTCCAACGGCCAAGCTCCCTCGGCTACTTGACGTACAGCGTGCATCTCACGGGCAAGAGATGGAGTGAGGCGCTCGAGTTCGTCCGCAAGGACACTCACATCGACCAGACGCGCCGACAGCAGCTCTACCTCAGCTGCGTAGTGCGCCGCCGCGCCGAGTGGCGTGAGGGAAAGGCTGCCGCCCTCGGCTGCCACCATCCCTTTCCACGCGAGCGACCGGACATCGTCCTGCATCTGCTCGCCGTCGAGACCTCGCACAGCTACGGGAGTTGCGTCTTGGTCGGAGTACGGCATGTCCGCCAAGGCGAGATGGCGCAGCAACCGGCATTCTGAGGCAGAAAGGGACAGATCCACGAAGTAGTTGTAGCAGATGGTGGGATGCTCTCTGTGTGAGGAAGACTCTGGCTGCTGTGCGAGAGCCCGGCTCGACGGCGACCCCAGCAGCGCTTCCCGAACGCTGGGTACCGGGGCGGTCAGGCTGCGACCCTCCGCGCCCTCATCGCTCACGACCTCTGAGGCCCCGGCGATCTGGGCTGCCCCGTGCACGAGTGCAACTCGCCGCAGCAGCGGATGCGCCTGTAACCTCCCGCCTGCCTCGGGTGGCCGACTGGGCCGGCAACGACGTCCCCGCTCTGATCTTCATGCACGTCCGCTGCATCGTGAGGGCGGGTGCGGAATGTTCTACGCGGAGTGACTCGGCCCGTACGTCCTCGGGGTCTGAGCGAGGCGTTCGAACTGGACGCTGAACGATCCGGCTGGTGATCGTTCTCCGGCGCTGTGCTCCCGCCCCTGATCGACGCGCCCCAGCGTCCTGATGTCATTTTCGAGTACGAATTGATATCGTTGTTGTGTCGTCGGGACGTGGAGGGATAACTGATGGCCAGGACTGTGATCGATCTGGACGAGGCGATTGTCGAGCAGGCGATGCGGGTGTACGGAGTGAATACGAAGGCCGCCGCAGTGCGGGCGGCCATGGAGGAGGGGGTGAGGCTGCGGCTGCGCCGGGAGCTGTTCGATGCCATTGATGATGGTGAGTTCGAGGACGCGTTCGCGGAGATTCGCTCGCAGACGGGGCCGCGGAATCCGGACGGCTCGCTGAAGCGCGAAGGCGGGGCCTCGGCGGCGTGAAGGGGCGCTACCTCATCGATAAGTCCGCGCTGGCCCGCCGGGGCAAACCGGCAGTGCGGGCACGACTGGATGCGCTGGACCGCGACGGGCTCCTAGCGGTGTGCGCCCCGACCGAGTACGAGGTTCTGTACTCGGCGCGCGGAAAGCCCGAGGCGCTGCGGCTGCGGACCCTGCTCCGGGGGTTCGACTACCTGCCCTGCAATGACGAAGAGTTCGATCGGGCGCTCGAGATCCAGGCCCTGGCCCTGAATGCTGGCTTTCACCGGGCGCTCTCGCTGGCCGACGTCCTCATCGCGGCAACCGCCGAGCGGCATCGGGCCACGGTCCTGCATTACGACGGCGACTTCGACATGATTGCTTCGGTGAGCGGACTGCAAGCCGAGTGGGTCGTGGAGCCCGGCACCGCCGACTGAGCCGGGAACGCTCATGCCATGCCAGGGCATGCTCGTCGTCAGCCGGATCGTCGCGGATCTACCCAAAGGCGTGGTTCGGGGACTGCGGCTGGAACTCAGGCCAGAGCTTCGAGCATCCGCACACCGGCGCCCGCAGACGTTGGGTAGCGTTCTCGGCGTCGAGTCTTCTCGTACTTTGTCGAGAATCCCGTGCTGGGACGGTGCTGGGATGCGTCCGCATAACCCCAGGTCAGACCAGTTGTGGTGGAGTTCCGCTTCAACGTGTAGCGGCCGACATAACACCACGTCGCTGATCTGGTAAACGTGCAGGTCAGAGAGGGTCCGACTCTTCGGGGTCGGACCCTTTGTCTTTCCGGCGGCAAGGCCCGCTCCGAGCCGAGGACGACGTGCGGCGTCGAGCGGTGGCGAGCTGTGCGCCTGCGATCTCCTCGCCCGATGAGGTCCGTCGTTGAGGTCCGTTCACATGCCACCGTCGAGAGGCAGCGCGAGGGGGATGTGTCCGATGGCGCGGCCGAGGGGGTCGAGAAGCCAGCCCATGCGCTTGGGGGTGTGGAGGGTGATGGTCCGGTCCTTGACCTCGAGGTGGGGCAGACGGTCGGCCAGGAGGGCTTCGAACGAGTTGATCCCGTTGAGGTCGTGGACCCAGACCATGACGAGAAGGTTGTGGGGCCCGCTGACGGAGACGGCGAGGCGGACCTGCTCCATGCGGGCGAGGGTGGCGCCGGTGTGTTCGAGGTGGGGGTGCGGGACGGTGGCGCGGTAGAGGGCCACCGCGCGGTACCCGGCCAGCGGGTGCGCGAAGTCGCAGCGCAAGGTGAGCTCGCGGTCGCGGAGCATACGCCGGACCCTTCGGCGGGCGGTGAACTCACTCATACGGATCTCGGCGCCGAGATCCTTGTAGCTGAGGCGGCCGTCGTGGCCGAGCGCGGTGCGAAGTGCGATGTCCTGCGGGGTGAGGCGGGTGAGCATGTGGGTGCTGTAGGCGTCGCGGGACTCGTGGACGGTGCCGGAATCCGGCAGCAGGGCCCGGCTTGCGGACGGGATGGCGCGGGTGCGCCAGTTGCTGCCCTCGCCGAAGAGGGTCAGGCCGAGGCGGGTGTGGGTGGCACGGACGCCCAGCAGACGGCCGATGGTGCCGTGGACCGCCTTGCCCAGGGAATGCAGATCGGCCGCGGCGACGGTGAGGAACAGGTCGAACTCGCCGGCCGTCTCGTCGACGCTGACGACCCAGGGGAGCTGCGTCAGCGCGTGGCTGACCGACTCGAACCGCCGTGGCCTGCAGCGGACTTCGACATACGCGACGGTCGCGATGTGGGGCGTCTCGTAGGCGGTGATCCAGGCCAGCCCTTCGGACCGCAGCCGTTCCCAGTGGCGCGCGGCGGTCGTGGCGTCGATGTCCAGCGCCCTGCCGAGTTGTGTCCAGGTGGCGCGAGGTGAGGACTGCAGGGCGTCGATGAGCGCCAGGTCACCTTCGGAGAAGCCGGCATCGGATTTCTGTGACCTCACCTGCGATCCGCTGCTTTCCGGCATTTTCGAGGCCCTTCCGCACGTGGGTCGGAGCATGTGGGGGATCCCCCGCCACGGTCGATTATCGGCCATCTGCTGGAAGGAGTGCCGGTGCTCGCTCCCCGATCCCGCGGTTCTCGTGTCAGGAGATCCGCCCCGCTGAGCCGTACTGCCCGTACCACGGTGGCCCTGTTGTTCGCGGCCTGGTTCATCGACTACGCCGACCGGCTCGTGATCAACTTCGTACTGCCGTCGATCGGCGATGAGTTCGACCTCAACCGCAGCCAGCAGGGTCTGATCATTTCGGTGTTCTTTCTGGCGTACGCGATCTGCCAGATACCCGGCGGCCTGCTCGCGGACCGGATCGGCGGCCGGCGGATGGCCCTGTGGGCGCTGGGCGCCTGGACGGTGTTCACCGTGCTGACCGGGCTCGCCTGGTCGTTCGCCGCGCTGCTCGTACTGCGCCTTCTGTTCGGCCTTGCCCAGGGGGTGTTCCCGCCCGCGGCCATGAAGGTGACGGTGGAGCGGACGGAGCCCGGGGAGCGGATGCGGGCCAACGGTCTGATCCTCAGCTCCAACGCGATCGCCGGCGTGTGCACACCCCTGGTCGTCGCTCCGCTGGTGGTGGCCTTCGGCTGGCGCTCGGCGTACTTCTCCGTCGCCGCGCTCGGCGTCTTCGTCTACACGGCGATGGCGCGCCGCTTGCCGCCGCCGCTCGCGCAGGAGGAGGAGACGGCCGCGGCGCCCAAGACCCCGACGAAGGTCCTCTTGAAGTGGGGGGTGCTGTGGCGGTTCGGCGCGATGATGTTCGGCTACTCCCTGATCATCTGGGGACTGGTCAGCTGGGTGCCGACCTATCTCAACGACGAGCGGGACATCGACCTCTCCTCGGCGGGCGTCCTGATGGCCATCCCCGCGCTGGCCGCGGCCGTGGCCACGGTGATCGGCGGCCGTCTGATCGACCGGATGGGCGGGGGACACCGCAAGGTGGTCGTGCCTGCCATGTCGATCGCCGTCGTCACCCTGCCCGCCATGGCCTATGCGTCCGGCCTGGCGATGTTCGTCGTCCTCGCCACCGTCGCGGTCTTCGCTGTGTCGCTGTGCTACATGCCGATCCTGGCGGTCCCGGTGCGCAGCCTGTCGGCCCAGCAGATCGGCGTGGCCAGCGGGGTGGTGCTCTTCGGCGGCCAGCTGGCGGGCATCGTCGCGCCCACGGTCATGGGAGTGCTGGCCGATGCGTTCTCCTTCCAGGTCGCCTTCGCCTTCCTCGCCCTGGGGGCGGTGATCGCTGCGGTGATGGCCTGGTTCACCCCGCAGGACACCGCTTCCTTGCTTGCGACGGCCGATCAGCGCATCCAGGCCGGGGCCCTTGCCGGCTCTCCCTCATACGAAAAGGACCTGTCATGACGTCGACCGATCACCCGCTGCTCGCCGGTCTGCCCGCACTGCTGCCCGGCCTGCGGGATCTGTACGAGGACCTGCACGCCCACCCCGAGCTCTCCTTCCAGGAGAAGCGCACCGCCCAGGTCGTCGCGGACCGGCTTCGCGGGCAGGGCTGGGAAGTCACCGCGGGCGTCGGCGGCACCGGCGTGGTCGGCGTACTGCGCAACGGAGAAGGGCCGACGGTGCTGCTGCGCGCCGACATGGACGCCCTCCCGGTCAAGGAGGAGACCGGCCTCGCGTACGCCTCCACCGCCACCGCCGTGAACGAGACGGGGGAGACGGTGCCCGTCATGCACGCCTGCGGGCACGACATGCACGTCACCTGTCTGCTGGGCGCCACGCAGCTGCTGGCTGCCAACCCGGATACGTGGCGCGGCACGGTGCTCGCCGTGTTCCAGCCCGCCGAGGAGGTGGGCGGGGCCCCCGTGATGATCGAGGACGGCTTCCTGGAGCGGTTCCCGCGCGCCGACGTGTGCCTGGCCCAGCATGTCGCGCCGCTCCCGGTCGGATACGCCGGAACCCGGCACGGCACGGTGATGGCGGCCTCCGACAACCTGCACGTACGGCTGTTCGGCAAGGGCGGGCACGGGTCGGCGCCCGAGACCACCGTGGACCCGGTGGTGATGGCGGCTGCGGTCATCATGCGGCTGCAGACGGTCGTGGCCCGGGAGATCGGGGCTACCCAGATGGCCGTGGTCACCGTGGGTGCCGTCCAGGCCGGGACGAAGGAGAACATCATCCCGGACACGGCCGAACTGAAGATCAACATTCGCAGCGCCGGCCCGGCCGTGCGCGAGCAGGTCGTCTCCGCGGTGAAGCGCATCATCCGCAGCGAGGCGATGGCCTCCGCGGCGCCGCGCGAACCGGAGATCACCGAGCTGCACACCTTCCCGGTGACGGTCAACGACCCGGCCGCCACCGACCAGGTCCTCACGGCGATGGCCCGCGTCGTCGGGTCGGAGCGGGCGTTCACGATGCCGCAGCCGGTGACCGGCAGCGAGGACTTCGGCACCTTCGGAGCGGCGCTCCAGGTCCCGTCGGTGTTCTGGTTCTACGGCGCCCTCGACCCGGAGATCTTCGACGGCTTCCAGCTCGCCGACCTGGTCACCGAAGGGCGGCTGCCGGACGTCCCGAGCAGCCACTCGCCGCGGTTCGCCCCGCTGGCCGGTCCCGCGATCGAGACCGGCGTACGGCTGATGCTGAGCGCCGCGTCCGAGTGGTTGACCCACCCCGCCGCCTCCTGACCTTCCCCCCTGGAGCAGACATGGCTGACCATCCCGAACTGATCCTCACCGGCGGCCCGGTCCTGACGATGGACACCAGTGCCCCCGAGGCCGAGGCCATCGCCGTGTCCGACGGCCTCATCCAGGCCGTCGGCACGGCCGAGCGGGTCCTCGCGCTGCGCGGCCCGCGCACCGAAACCGTCGATCTGGCCGGGCAGTCCGTTCTGCCCGGTTTCATCGAGGCCCATGGCCACCCCACCACCATGGCCCTGGCGCTCGCGCCGCCCGCCCTGGACGTGCGCCCCTTCATGGAACCGACCGGGCAGGGGGTGCTGCGCCGCATCCGCGAGGCGGTGGCGGCCGCCGAGGGGGAGCCTGTCGCCGCGTACGGCATCGATCTCCTGCTCCAGCGCGACCTGCCGCCCCTGGAGCGACACGTGCTCGACGAGATGTCGCCGCACGCGCCCCTGGTCGTCCTCACCAACAGCGGCCACGCCGCCTACGCCAACACCGCGGCGCTGCGCGCGGCCCGTGTCACCCGCGACACCCCCGACCCGGCCGGGGCCCGCTACGTCCGCGACGCCGACGGCGAACCCACCGGCGTGGCCCACGAGACCGCCGCGGTCGAGCCGCTGGCCCGCGTGGCGATCGGCGACCGCCTGCGGCCCGACCGGCTCGCGGCCGCTCTGGACTGGGCCTACGCCGAGCACGCCCGGGTTGGCATCACCACAGCCACCGACATGGCCACCCTGCCCGACCTGGTGGACGCCCTGCGGCAGGCCGCTGAGCGCCCCGGCGTACCGCTGCGCGTACGCTCCTACCTCATCGGCACCGCCGCGCTGGCCAAGGAAGGCGATCAGCGATTCGCCGGCCATGCGCCCGCGACGGAGCTCTTCGGGGTCAGCGGCATCAAGTTCTGGGCGGAAGGCACCGCCTGGGAGGGCAGCATCGCCACCAGCTTCCCCTATCAGGACAACGAGGCGACGCGACGCATCGGTCTGGACCCCTGCTCCCACGGATCCATGAACTACACGCCTGGCGAACTCGCCGATCTGGTCCGGATGTTCGCCGAGCGCGGCTTCCCCGTGGCCTGCCACGTGCACGGTGACGTCACCGTCGACGCCGTCCTCGACGCGTACGAACAAGCGGCACAGGACGACCCGCAGCGACTGCGCCGGCTACGGCCCCGCCTGGAGCACTGCGGCGCCGTCACTCCGGCCCAGTTTCGTCGCGCGGCCCAACTCGGGGCCACCGTCAGCCTGTTCATGGACCACATCCGCTGGTGGGGCGACGTCCTCGCCGACGACCTGTTCAGCTCTGAGATCGCCGACAACTGGATGGCGGCACGCTCCGCCCAGGACGCGGGCCACCGCCTCTCCCTTCACAACGACGGCGCCTGCTCACCCACCGACCCGCTGTCCAGTATCGCCACCGCCCTCACTCGCCGCACGCTCCGCAGCGGCCGTGTCCACGGCACACGGGAACGGCTGACCATCGACGAAGCGCTGCGCGCGGTCACCGTCAACCCCGCCTGGCAGCTCCACCTGGAGAACGAGATCGGCATGGTGCGCCCCGGCATGCGCGCGGATCTGGCCGTCCTGAGCCGGGACCCGCGCACCGCCGACCCGGACCGCTTCCTGGACCAGGTCGCCGTGACCGCCACCTACTTCGGTGGACGCCCCACGTGGACCGCCTGAACCACCCCATCCCGCAGCGCACTTGATGATCACAGGTCTGCGAGCCGCAGCACCACAGGAGGACCCATGCCCAACATCGCGGAGAACCTGGCGGCGACGGCCCGTCGCCATCCGGACCGGCCCGCCCTGCGCTTCGACGGCCATGTCATCACGTACGCGGAACTGGACGCGGCCGCGGCTCATCAGCGCGGCCGCGAGATGGTGCTGGGACCGCTGAACCCTGCCGAAGTGGGGCGGATGCTCGAGCTGGATCCGGCGGAAGCCCTCGACGCCGCGCTGGTCACCGGCGGGCTGCCGCTGATCTGCGCGGAGTGGCCGCACGGCGCGGGGCTGTGGGACTTCCTTGGCGAAGCGCTGAACGATCCGGTCTCGGCCCTGCTGGTATCCGCCGAGCGCTCGCTGGCAGCGGAGTTCCCACCCCAGGCCCAGGCCCGTGCGGTGCTGGCGGCGATCGGCAGCGGCGAGCGGACCTTCACCAACATCGCCCGCGCGGCCGGCGGCATCGGGGCGACCCCGCTGCAGCGAGCGCTGGAGCTGCTGGCGGACAAGCGGATCGTCGCCGGGGAGCTACCCGTATCGCTGCGCCCGTCGAAGGACCGCCGCTACCGGGTGACAGATCCCTACCTGCGGTTTTGGCTGCACGTGCTCGGCCCGTCATGGCGGAGATCGAGCGAGGGCGAGGCGATCTGACCTTGGCGCGCATCCGGGAGAACTGGACCAGCTGGCGCGGACGGGCCGTCGAGCCCCTTGTCCGTGAGGCCCTGGCGCGGATACTGCCCGACGACCAGCTGCCCGCGGCCCCCGCGGTGGGCGGCTACTGGACCCGCACCCACGACGTCGAAATCGACATCGTCGGGGCGGACCGCGCCCCCGTTGCCAAGGAGCTGCTCTTCGTCGGCTCCATCAAGTGGCTGGAGCAGTCGCCCTTCGACCGGCACGACCTGGCAGCTCTCCATCGACACCGGGCCGCCCTCACCGACGAACCCGTTCCGGTCGCGGCGGTCTCGCGCAGCGGAGTCGACTGTCCGGGGCTCGATGCCGCCTACGGCCCCGGCGATTTGCTGACTGCCTGGCCGCTGTGAGTGGCGGATGACGGGCGAGGCGCGGGAGTTGGTGAGCGCGATCGGGCCGCAGACGTTTGCGGAGAAGTCCTGCAGACCTCGGCCCGTGTAGCGGCTGACGTATCGCCACGTCGCTGATCTGGCAAACGTGCAGGTGAGACGGGGTCTGGGTCTCCGGGGTCAGGCCCCTTGATCTTTACGGTGCTGGATAGGTGCTGGATACTCTGACCTCCTGTCACCTGTCATCACCCCTCCTATCCGTACCGTGCTGGATTCGTGCTGGATGAGAGCGCACATGCTGGGCGTGCACTGTCCAGAGCCTGGCGGCGGTAGGGAAGTGCGGGTGGGTCAGCGCTCTCGCCGGTACGGATCCACGTACGGCTCCATGGACTGGCGGACCTCTTCCCGGACCGGGTCCATGAGGGGGCCTGGGGCGTAGTAGCGGGCTCGGGCCTTGCCGTGGGGGACGAGCCAGCCGCGGGCGACGAGTTCCCGGATGTCGCGAATGGCTTGCTGGTCGCTGAGGTCGGCGTCCTGCTGGTAGACGGTGCGGCGGACCTTCGCATCCGAGAAGGCGGGCAGCAGGGCATAAACGACCCGCTCGTCCAGGCCGGCTGCCTCTACGCCTTCGACCAAGCGGGTCCAAGCCCGTGACATCACATCGAAGCGGCGCTGGGCCTGCTGGGCCTGGCGGTGATGTGCGGTCAGGCAGAACCGGATCCAGGGCCGGGTGTCCCGCTCCGGACTCCAGTGCGGGCCGCCCACGTCCTCCAGGACCTGGTAGTAGGCGTACGTGTTCTGTCCCCGGCCGAGCCACTCCTCGATGGAGGAGAACTCAGGCGGCATCAGGGCCTCGCGGGAGAACACCAGGGTGGACAGGGCGCGGGACATGCGTCCGTTGCCGTCTTTCCACGGGTGGATCTTGACGAGGTTGAGGTGGGCCATGGAAGCGCGGACGTGGACGGGGGCGTCGAGGTCGCCTTCGTTGAGCCAGTCGATGAACTCCGACATCAGAGTGGGGACGTCGGCCTGGTCGGGAGCGGTGTAGGCGGGGACCAGGGGGTCGTCGGGGCTGGTGACGTAGACGGGCCCGTCGCGCCAGCGGCCGGGGCGCTTGTCGAGATGGTGGCCCTGCAATGTGAAGTGCAGGCCGTTGAGCAGGCCGGCGTCGTAGCGGAAGGCGTCACCTGCGTCGGCGAGGGCTTGGATGTAGGTCATGCCGCGCTGGTAGCCCTCCAGCTCGGCACGTGTCTTTTCCCCGGTCTCCAGCGGTTCCTCGCCGGACATGAGGGCTTCCACGTCGTCGACCGTCGCGGCGTATCCCTCGATGGTGTTCGATCCGGCGATCGCGCGGGCGGTGAGGTTGCGGCGTAGCTGGCGGGTCCAGCGCGGGGTGGCCCTGAGCATGTGGCGCAGGGCACGGCGCATGACCTCGATTTCGTCAAGGGCCCGGTGGTCGTTGGCATCCAATCGCGGAGTCACGTACATCATGGAGCAATGACACTATGATTGTGTCATTAAGTCAAGGGGAAAGCGGCTGACCTGGGTGTGCCGATTCCGGGCCGCACTGTCAGTGGCGACTGCCAAGCTCCGGCCCATGATCGTGACGTCCATGTGCATAACAACCGCTTACAGCGTGCTCGCCAGCAGTCCGGCGCCAGGGTGGAGAGAGAATGAGGTCAGCCTCTTCATGAAGCTCTTCAACTTCAACACGGCCTGGATCCCGGCTCTCCTTATGGTGACCATGATGCTGACCACCGGTCGCCGTCGCCCGGGTCGGCTGCTCACGGCCGGCATTCTCGGCCGCGTCGAGCCCATGCTTAGCCGCGTGGAGGCACTCTCCATGGTGCTTGAAGAAGCCGCGGGATGGTCAGTGCGGGACAAGCGCATACTTGCCATTCGCGTGACGGAGCAACGGCGCTGGGAAGTCGCTCGACTGTGCCTGTACGGGCCGAGTGTTCACCAGGGACCTGGCCGCGGGTGCCTTCATGCGGTGCTGTCGCCGGATGCGTACGGCGCCGGTGCGTCACCGAACAGTTCGCGCTGCGCTGCTTGGACCTCGGCCTCGCTCAACGGCTCGTGCTCGGCTTCGTAGGCGGCCACGATCTCGGCGAGGCCGTCCATCGCCGGCTGATGCCGGACTGCCGCGGTCACGTAGGCGGAGACGCCGCGCTTACCGGGGCGCGTGCGCAGGGCACCGAGGAGTTCCGAGGGCATCGAGACGCCCTGCTCCCGCTTGTGCTCTGTCGTGAATCCTGTGCTGGGATGCGCCTGTATTTTCGCAGGCCAGAGGCTTGTGGTCGAGTTCCACTTCAACGTGTAGTCGAGAGACGGGTGCCCGCGTCGCCATGGCGCCGCGTATTCTGCCGCCGTGTCGCTGCGCTTTGAGACCCGTGGGTCCGACTCGTCGTGGGTCGACGCCGTGTGGACCTGCCGGAGTGAGCAGGTCACCGGGATGACGTCCGTCGCCGGGGTGCGTTGGGGTCTGGTGTTCTGGGAGCAGGAGGGGCGGGCGTTCGCGGGCGTCACCGGGCCCGAGACTCGGGCCGGTACGGCGCCGGTGCCGGAGGGGGCGAGGTTCACCGGGATCGAGTTCGCCGTGGGTACGTCGTTGCGGGCCGTGCCCGTGTCGGGGCTGGTCGACGGTGGTGTCGCGCTTCCCGACACCACGCGGCGGACGTTCCGGCTGGACGGGGGGCGCTGGGAGACTCCCGGGGCCGATGACGCCGAGGCGCTGGTCGAGCGTCTGGTCCGGGCCGGGGTTCTTGTCCGTGATCCGCTCGTCTCCGAGGTGCTTCGGGGGGACCGGCCGGCGGTCTCGGGGCGTACGGTCGAGCGGCGGTTCCGTGCCGCGACCGGGCTGACGCGGGGTGCCGTCCGGCAGATCGAGCGGGCGCGTATGGCAGCGGAGTTGCTGGCGGCCGGGGGACCGGCCGCCGACGTCGTCGTCAAGCTGGAGTACTTCGACGAGCCGCACTTGGCCCGGGCCCTGCGCGCCTATGTCGGTCGCACCGCCGGACAGTTGCGCGAGGGGGCCGGCGGGCCGATCGCGCTTGACCTGGATCAGTGCCCGGATCAGCGCTTGACGTCGTAGACCAGCTTCAGGATGCCGTTCGAATAGCTCTGCGACTCCCGCAGCGTCAGCATCTGCTTGTCGCGGTCGGACCGGCCGAACAGGCTCTTCCCGGCACCGAGCAGCGTGGGGAAGACGAGCAGGTTGTACTGGTCGATCAGGCCCGCGTCCGAGAGCCGCCGGGCCAGTTCCGCGCTTCCGTGGATGAAGACCGCGCCTCCCTCGCCCTCCTTGAGCGCGGCGACGTCCTCGGTCGAGCGCAGGATGGTCGTCGGCCCCCACCCGTCGACGAGGGCATCGTCGGACAGCGTGGTCGAGACGACGTACTTGGGCATGTCCTTGTAGGCGGCGTGGTCCTCCGAGCCGGGCCAGACCGGGGCGAACGCCTCGTAGCTGCGGCGGCCGAACATCAGCGCCGTCGTGTCGGCCAGCTCCTCGGCCTTCAGCGACCAGGCTTCCGGCACGAACTCAAGGTCCTTGAACACCCAGCCGCCGCTGCGGTGCCCCTCGCTCGGCCCGCCGCCTGGTGAGTCCACGACGCCGTCGAGCGACATGAAGCCGGTGTAGACCAAGTCACGCATGGTGCTGTCTCCTCATGGTGGTCGGCGAGCTGTTGAGGTCACGTTAGAACGCGGCCCGGGGGTTCGTCTTGGACGGAAACGACAGCGGGGAGGGCCGGGTCAGGTCTCCGTGGCGTCCACCGGGTCGCCCACCGCCCCGCCCGTCCGGCTGCCGGTTCGGCCTCAACCTCATGCTGCCCGGCGACCCGATCACGCAGCGCGCGGAACGACGCCCCGACTGCCCGGCCTGCGGGGCGCATCAGGTGAACGACGCCCCCACGGACCCCTCGTGACGGACACCGCCGCCGAGGACCCGCCCCGGATCGACCCGTCGACCCGCGTCCTGCTGCACGACCTGGCGGTACGGCGGGACCGGGACGAGTGGATCGTCGGCCGCATGAGCACCCGCACCTTCGTCGCGCTTCCGGCGGCCGGGGCACGCGCGGTGGAACTCCTGGGCGAGGGATGCAGCGTGACCCGTACCGCACGGACCCTGCGCGCCGAGACCGGCGAGGAGTTCGATCACGGACTTCGTCAGGGACCTGACCGCGCTGGGCTTCGTGGCGCGGATCGGGGACCGTCCGGTGCCGGACGTCGCACCGCCGCGCGCGTCACTGCCGTGGCTGGGCCCGCACCAGGTCCGGCTCGCCCTGCACCCGGCGCTGCCCGTGCTCGGCGGTGTACTGCTGACGGTGGCCGTCGTCGTCCTGTTCCGCCGGCCCGACCTGGTGCCGGGCTACCGCGACCTGCTGTGGAGCCCGCACGGCAGCCTGGTGCTGCTCAGTGGGGCGGCGGCCGGGTGGACGCTGCTGCTCGCCCATGAGCCGGCGCATCTGGTCACCGCCCGTGCCGCGGGGGTGCCGGGACGGATGCGGCTGGGCACCCGGCTCCAGTTCCTCGTCATGCAGACCGACATCAGCGGCTCGAACTCGCCCCGCACCGTCACCGGTTGACCGCCTACCTCTCCGGCGTCGCGCTCAATCTCTCCGTCGCCTCGTCCCTGATCCTGGCCCTCGCCCTGACCGACACCGGCACGACCGCCCACCGGCTGCTGGCCGCGGCCCTGCTGCTGGCCCTCCTGCCGCTGCCCTTCCAGTGCATGGTCTTCACGCGCGCCGACCTCTACTTCGTCCTCCAGGACCTCACCGGCTGCCGGGACCTGTACGGCGACGGTCTCGCGTACGCCCGGTACCGGTTCCGGCGGCTGGTGCGGGCGCCGCGTGTCCGTCCTCGGACCACCCGGGTCACCAGGGCCGACGATCCGAGCACCCGGCTGCCCCCCGCACGAACGCCGGGCCGTGCGCCTCTACAGCGTCGTCCTCGTCGTCGGCACGGCCGCCTGCCTGACGTTCATGGCCGTCGTCACGATCCCCCTCGACGTCGCCCTGTTGGTGCGGGCGGCGCGGGGACTGGGACCGGAGCACGGCCTCGCCCGCAACGCCGACTCGGCGGCGGTGCTGGTGACGCTCGGCGGCGTCAACGTCCTCTGGCTGGTCACCTGGTGGCGCAACCGCCGAGCCGCTGACCGCCGTACGCGCTGACCGCCGTACGCGCACACCACCGCACCGGGGCGACCGCCGTCACCGCCCCGTCGCGCCGTCGATCAGCTCGCGCAGGATGTCCGCGTGGCCGGCGTGGCGGCCCGTCTCCTCGATCATGTGGGTGAGGGCCCAGCGGACGCTGGGGGCGGGCTTGCCGGGCCGGTGCCGGGGGAGCGGTGCGGCGAGGTCGGTGCACGCGTCGAGCGCCACGTTCGCGCGCTCGACGGTCTCCCGGTAGCGGGCGACGACGCCGGCCACGCTGTCCTCCGGCGCGGCCCGGAACGTCGCTTGCCAGTTCCGCACCTCCGCGCCGAGGAAGAGCGCGCGCTCGACGTGGGTCAGGTGGTGGAGCAGGCCGAGCAGATTCGTGCCGGACGGCACGGCGGCCGTACGGACCTGGGGTTCGGGGGCGCCGTCGACCGTGCCGGCGATCGAGGTCCGGAGGTAGTCGAGGAACCCGCGCAGGGTCTCGGCCTCGCTGCTCCCGGTCCGGGGCGGCGGGGTGTCCCGGCGGCGGCCGTGTCGGGTGGCGGGGGGCATGGTGACCTCCTTGGTCGGGGTGGGGCGACCGACCGTTCTCGGCCGCTCCGTGAGGCGTCGCTCCGTCAGGCGTCGCGTGAGGCGTCGCTCCGTGAGGCGTCGCTCCGTCAGGCGTCGTGTGTCGGCCGCCGTCGTCAGGCGTCGCGCCGGATGAGCAGCACGTGGTCGACGACCTCCGCGGTCCGTCCGCCGGGCCCGGTCGCGAGGCGGCGCGGGGCGTCGGCCCGTTCGACCGGATACGCGGCCGGGTCGAGGCCGATGTCCGCCGCGACCTCATGCGGGCTCGGGTACCGGGCGTCGGGGTCCTGGTTCCACGACCACGGCGCGGTCGAGCCGTGGTCGACGACCAGCAGCCGCCCGCCCGGGCGCAGCGCGTGTGCGGCCGTGCGCAGGAGCGCCGCCCGGTCCAGGTCGAAGGGCGTGTGCAGGTAGTGGGCGCAGACCAGGTCGAACCGGCCCTCGGGGAAGGACGCGCGCAGGTCGTGCCGTTCGGCGCCGACCAGGTGGCCGATGCCCTGCGAGCGGGCGTGCGCGGCGAGCCGTTCGGTCGCCACGGCCGAGATGTCGACGGCGGTGACCCGCCAGCCCTGTCGGGCGAGCCACAGCGCGTCGCCGCCGTTGCCGCACCCCAGGTCCAGCGCGTCGCCGGGCGGCACCCCGGTGACGGCCTCGACGAGCCGGTGGTTCGGCCGCGCGTCGTTCGCCGCGGGCCGGGCCGCGTAGAGCCCGTCCCAGAACGTGACCTCGTCCGTGGCGCTCATCGGAACTCCTCCCTCTCGTGTCGTGATGCCGCCAGTCTCACCGGGCACCCGACCGGCTGGCACGAAAACTTGCCGTTGTGGCAAGGTGGCCGGATGGACGCCGGAACGGACGACGTACTCGACGCGGTGGGCCCGAGGCTGCGCGCGCTGCGCCGGGACCGGGGCATCACCCTCGCCCACCTCGCGACGGCGACCGGGGTGTCGGAGAGCACCCTGTCGCGGCTGGAGAGCGGACAGCGCCGCGCCACCCTGGAACTGCTGCTGCCGCTCGCGCGGATCTACGACGTCCCGCTGGACGACCTCGTCGGCGCCCCGCGCACCGGTGATCCCCGGATCCACCTGAAGCCCGTCCGGCGCTTCGGGATGGTCTTCGTGCCGCTGTCCCGGCGGCCCGGCGGGACCCAGGCGTTCAAGATGATCATCCCGAGCCGGCCCGCGCCGCTCGAACCGACGCCGCAGACGCACGAGGGCTTCGAGTGGCTGTACGTGCTGAGCGGCAGGCTGCGGCTGCTGGTCGGGGAGCGCGACCTGACGCTGTCCTCCGGTGAGGCCGCCGAGTTCGACACGTCGCTGCCGCACTGGCTGGGCAGCGCCGACGGGGGCGCGGTCGAACTGCTCGTCCTGTTCGGGCTGCAGGGAGTGCGCGCGCATGTGCACAGCGGCTGAACGGCGGGCCGGGGGGACGGCCGGGGAGCGGCCGGGAGGGGGCGCGGTACCGGATGGGGCGCGATGAGCGGGAGGCGGTCGCGCGCGGCACGAGGCTGCACGAGGCGGCCCGCTCACCGGCGGTGTGCCGCCCGCCCGCAGGCAGCTGCTCGTCGACGAGTTCACGGCCGTACCCGGCCCGGCGGTGCTGCTGGCGCAGATCCAGGCGGCGGGGATCGGGCTCAACATGCAGGCCGCCTCGGTCGTGGTCGTGTGCGCGCCCCCGATCAAGCCGACCATCGAGCACCAGGCGGTCGCGCGGTCCCACCGCATGGGCCAGGTCAGGCCGGTCAGCGTGCACCGGCTCCTCGCCACCGGCGGAGTGGACGAGCGGATGGTGCGGCTCCTGGAGAAGAAGACCCGCCTCTTCGACGCCTACGCCCGGCGCAGCGCGGTGGCCGAGGCGACGCCGGACGCCGTGTACGTGTCGGACACGGACCTGGCGCGCAGGATCGTGGAGGAGGAGCAGGCCCGGCTGGGCATGAACGACGAACAGACCGCGACGCCCTGAATGCCCGTCACCCTGCGTCACCCCCGGCCTGCACCCGCCGGTACGCCTCCACGTATCCCCGTACCAGGGGCCGACCCTCGTCCTCCCGGCGCCGGGCCAGGGCGTAACGGCTGGGCTTCGGGCGGGCGATCGCCGAGGCAGCCCTGGCCGACGGCGACGTGGTGGTCGGCGCGGCCCGGCGACCCGAGGCGCTCGACGACCTCGTGGCCGCGCACCCGGACCAGATGGAGGCGCTGCGCCTGGACTTCGCCGACACGGCCGCCGCCGGGGCCGCCGTGCGGGACGTGGTGGCGCGGCACGGACGGATCGACGTACTGGTCAACAACGCGGGCCGGACCCACGTCGGTGCCTTCGAGGAGACCGGCGAGGAGGAGCTGCGGGCGCTGTTCGACGTGCACGTCTTCGGGCCGGCCGCGCTGACCCGGGCCGTGCTGCCGCACATGCGGGAGCGGCGCTCGGGCGCGATCGTGCAGATGAGCAGCATGGGCGGGCAGATGTCGGTCGCGGGGTTCTCGGCGTACAGCGGCACGAAGTTCGCGCTGGAGGGGATGTCCGAGGGGCTGGCGGACGAGGTGCGGGAGTTCGGGATCAAGGTGCTGATCGTCGAGCCGGGCGCCTTCCGGACCGGCCTGTTCGCGGCCGGCAACGCCGGGACCAGCGCGGACAGCGGTGTGTACGCCAAGGTCGGCGAGACCCGCGGGATGGTCGCCGGCGGCGACGGCAGCCAGCCCGGTGACCCCGCCAAGGCGGCGGCCGTCATCCGCGCCGCCCTGGCCGCCGAGCACACCCCGCTGCGCCTGCCGCTCGGGGGCGACGGGGTCGGCGCGGTCCTCGGCCATCTCGACCAGGTGCGGGGGGACGTCGAGGCGTGGGAGAAGCAGACCCGGGCCACGGCGTTCGACGACTGAGGCCCGACTGAGGCCCGACTGAGGCCCGACTGAGAGCCGACTGGGCGCCGACTGAGCGCCGGTCGACGCGGCCGGCGAGTCGGGCGCTCAAACGACACCGGGGTCCGCACATCCGTGCAGGACCCTTGTGCAATTCCTCTGGAAGCCTCAATCTTTCGGCTGACGCACCAAAACCGCCCCGCTTTGACATGGCCATGACCTAATGGTCTCTCCGGGGCGGTCTGCTCGGCGTGCACGAACCCCACCACGCACCACCGACCGAGGAGGACCCCTCACATGGCAGTGCTGCGTCACAACCCCCCTCGCACCAACCGACGAAGACTGTCCGCCGTCGGCGCCGTGGCCACCGCGGCCCTCGCCGCGAGCCTCGTCTCCGCGCTCCCCGCCACCGCGGCGGAGGGCCACGTCCAGTACGCGGACGCGGCGAACGCGGTCGCCGGCAGCTACATCGTGACCCTGGAGGCGGACGAGGCGAAGTCCGGTTCCGCAGAGGGCCGCGCGCTGGCGAAGAAGTACGGCGCCGACATCGAGCGCACCTACACCAAGGCCCTGAACGGCTACGCGGTCGAGGCCTCCGAGACCGAGGCGAAACGTCTCGCTGCCGACCCGGCCGTCGCCTCCGTCGTCCAGAACCGCACCTTCCACGTCACCGGCACCCAGCCCAACCCGCCGTCCTGGGGCCTGGACCGCATCGACCAGCGCAACCGCCCCCTGGACAACTCGTACACCTACCCGGACAGCGCCGGACAGGGTGTGACGGCGTACGTCATCGACACCGGCGTCCGCATCACCCACAACGACTTCGGCGGCCGCGCCTCCTACGGCTACGACGCCATCGACAACGACAACACCGCCCAGGACGGCCACGGCCACGGCACCCACGTCGCCGGCACCGTCGCGGGCAGCGCCTACGGCGTGGCCAAGCAGGCCAAGATCGTCGGCGTCCGCGTGCTCGACAACTCGGGGTCCGGCACCACCGCCCAGGTCGTCGCCGGCATCGACTGGGTCGCCCGCAACGCGGTCAAGCCCGCCGTTGCCAACATGTCGCTCGGCGGCGGCGCCGACAGCGCCCTCGACACCGCCGTGCGCAACGCCATCGCGTCCGGCGTCACCTTCGTCGTCGCGGCCGGCAACGAGTCCACCAACGCCTCCACCAAGTCCCCGGCCCGGGTGACCGAGGCGATCACCGTCGGCGCCACCACGTCGAGCGACGCCCGCGCGAGCTACTCCAACTACGGCTCGGTGCTCGACCTGTTCGCGCCCGGCTCGTCCATCACCTCCGCCTGGAACAGCGGCGACTCGGCCACCAACACCATCTCCGGCACGTCCATGGCCAGCCCGCACGTCGCCGGCGCCGCCGCGCTCCACCTGGCCGGCAATCCCACGGCCACGCCCGCGCAGGTCGCGACCGCCCTGACGTCCGCCGCCACCAGCGGCGCCGTCTCGAACCCGGGCAGCGGCTCGCCCAACCGGCTGCTGTACGTCGGTGACGGCGACACGCCCCCGCCGACCGGCGACCGCTTCGAGAACACCGGCGACTACACCATCCGGGACAACGCCACCGCCGAGTCCCCGGTGACCGTCTCCGGCGTCTCGGGCAACGCGCCGTCGTCCCTCGCGGTCGAGGTGAACATCGTCCACACCTACATCGGTGACCTCCAGGTCCAGCTGGTCGCCCCGGACGGCACGGCGTACACCCTGAAGTCGTACGGCACCGGCGGCAGCGCGAACGACATCAACACCACGTACACCGTGAACGCCTCCTCGGAGACCGCGAACGGCACGTGGAAGCTCCGCGTCAGCGACAACGCGTCGTGGGACACCGGGCGGATCGACGCCTGGGCCCTGCAGTTCTGACGCAGCTCTGACGCAGTTCTGACGGCGTTCTGACGGCAGCTCAGTGAACGAACTCGTCCTCGCGGTAAGGCTTCGGGTCGGCGACCCGGCCCGCCGCGAGGACGAGGCGCGAATGCCGGAGCGCGAGGGGCCGGACGCCGGCCGCGGAGAGCACGGCTTACCATGCGCTCAGTGATCGGCCGGCCACCGCGAGGGCCCGGCCTCAGTTCCGCGGCGCCTTCGCGTCACCGTCCGAAACAGGAGCACGGCACACGTGTCCATACCGCCGCCGCCCGGGCCCCAAGGCCCCCATCCCCAGGGGCAGTACCCGCCGGGACAGCAGCCGCCGCCGGGGCCGTACCCCGCGCCCCCGCACCCGTATCCGGGTGCCTGGGGGTATCCGGGGCATCCCGGGAACCCCTACGGCCCCTACGGGGCGTACCCCCAGCGGCCGTCCGTCAACGGGCTCGCGATCGCCGCCTTCGTGCTCGGTCTCCTGTGCTTCGTGCCGGCGGTCGGGCTCGTGCTGGGTCTGGTCGCGCTGGCGCAGATCAGGAAGCGGGGCGAGCGGGGCAAGGGGTTCGCCGTGGCCGGTTCCGTGCTGTCCTCGGTGGGGCTGGTCCTGTGGGTGGTGTCGCTCTCCACCGGCGCCGCCGCCGATTTCTGGGACGGCTTCCGGGACGCCGCGCGGGGCGAGGGCACCGCCTACGGGCTGGAGAAGGGCCAGTGCTTCACCACCCCCAGCGGCTCCCTCCAGGGCGTGACGTACGACGTCGACGAGGTCTCCTGCGACGAGAAGCACGACGGCGAGGTGTTCGCCTCCTTCGAGCTGCCGAGCGGCTCCTTCCCCGGCGACGCGGAGATCACGCGGACCGCGGACGACCGGTGCTACGCCCTTCAGGACGCCTACGCGATGGACCGGTGGGCGCTGCCTGCCGACGTCGACGTGTACTACCTGACCCCGACCTCCGAGAGCTGGCGGACCGGCGACCGGGAGATCACCTGCCTGTTCGGGAACACGGACGAGCGGGCCACGCTGACCGGTTCGCTCCGCAACGACGGTGCCGGACTCGACTCGGACCAGCACACGTACCTGCTGGCGGAGGGCTACCTCAACCGGGCGATGGACGAGGTGCCCGACGCGGAGGCCGTCGAGGACGACTTCGCGGCCTACCGGGTCTGGGCGGGGCAGGTGTCGGAGGCGCTCAGGGGCGAGATCGCGATGCTCGACCGGCACGACTGGCCCGCCGACGCGGACCGTCCGGTCGCCGAGCTGGTCGAGGACCTGAAGGTGGCGCAGAAGGAGTGGGCCCTGGCCGCGAAGGCCCCTGACGTCGACGCGTACTTCGAGCACTACGGCAAGGGCTACGACCTCGTCTTCGCCGACACCACGGTCACCGCCCGCAAGGCTCTGGGGCTGGCCACCACGTCGCCCGAGTACGAGGGCGGCGGCGACGGCGGCGGGAGCGACCCCGGTCTGGAGGTGTGACCGCTCCTATAACGGGGAGAAAGTGCCTGCGTAAAGCCCCCGGGCGGCACACGTCATCACATCGAGTGATTCTCTGGCCTTTGCTTGCCTGGTACAACCTACGGTTGCCACGCTGTTGCTGTCTGTACAACCTGATGGGAGCGGCCAGTGACATTCGGTGAGCAGCCGGCGTATCTGCGTGTCGCGGGTGATCTCCGCAAGAAGATCGCCGACGGCCTGCTGCCGCCCCATACCCGCCTGCCGTCGCAGGCGCGGATCCGCGAGGAGTACGGCGTCTCGGACACCGTCGCCCTGGAGGCGCGCAAGGTGCTGATGGCCGAGGGGCTGGTCGAGGGCCGCTCCGGTTCCGGGACGTACGTGCGCGAGCGGCCCGTGCCCCGCCGTGTCGCCCGCTCGGGATACCGGCCCACCGGCGGCGCCACCCCCTTCCGGCAGGAGCAGGCCGACGGCGACGCGCACGGCACCTGGGAGTCGCGCAGCGAACAGGCCGAGGCGAGCGTCGCCGTGGCCGAGCGGCTCGCCATCAAGCCCGGCGACCGCGTGATGTGCACGCGGTACGTCTTCCGGGAGGCCGGCGAGGCCATGATGCTCTCCACTTCCTGGGAGCCGCTGGACGTCACCGGCCGCACTCCCGTGATGCTGCCCGAGGAGGGGCCGCTCGGCGGCATGGGCGTCGTCGAGCGGATGGCCGCCATCGACGTCGTCGTCGACAACGTCACCGAGGAGGTCGGCGCCCGCCCCGGCCTCGCCGAGGAGTTGCTCGCCCTCGGCGGTGTCCCCGGACATGTGGTCCTGGTCGTCCAGCGCACGTTCTACGCCTCGGGCCGCGCGGTGGAGACGGCCGAGGTTGTCGTCCCCGCCGACCGGTACCGGGTCGCCTACCACTTGCCGGTGAGGTAGCGCCCCCCGGTCCGTCAGCGGGCGACGCTCCCCGTCCGTCAGCAGGCGACGCCCCCCGTCCGTCTGCCGGCGGCCCCGCCCGTCGTCCGGCGGCGGCCTCGCCCGTCACCCGATCGCGGCCCTCGCCCGTCATCCCGCGGCGGCCTTCGCCAGTCACCCGACGGCGCCCCCCCGCCCGTCTGTCGGCGGCGCCCCTCGCCCGTCGTCCGGCGGCGGCCTCGCCCGTCACTCGATGGCGGCCCTCGCCCGTCGTCCGGCGGCGGCCTTCGCCCGTCACCCGACGGCGCCCCCCCGCCCGTCTGTCGGCGGCGGCCCCCGCCCGTCTGTCGGCGGCGGCCCCCGCCCGTCACCCGACGGCGCCCCCCCGCCCGTCTGTCGGCGGCGGCCCCCGCCCGTCTGTCGGCGGCGGCCCCCGCCCGTCACCCGGCGGCGGCCCCCGCCACCAACCAGCGGCGCCGCCGGGGAAGTTGGGGCGGCCTACAGGTGTGTGAGATGGCGCACGCCTCCCGTGCGCCTCCCGCGCCCCCTTCCCGTGCCCGTCGGCCCGCCCTGCCGCCCGGTCCCGCCGTTCGCGCGGCGCATGAATCCGGTCAATCCGATCGTTCCCGCAGGTGGCCTCCGTCGGCGCCGCCATGCCTCCGACCGGAAGCATCGGTGTGCGGAGACGGCGCGTTCCGCATCGTGCGCCCCCTGCGTTCTGGCTGGTTGCGTACCTCTTTGTACAAAGCCGTATTCGCTCCGTGAAGGTTGGGCGTAGGCTCGGGCATATGCGGATCGGGGTTTCCTTGGCGGGCGGGGCGCGGCGCGGGCCGTGGGCGGGAAGTGGAGGGGCGCGATGAACGACAGCACGGTCACTCTTCCCTGGCTGGTCGTCCGGCAGGACGACAACGGCAATCGCTACCGCGTGGGCAGGTACGCGACCCGGGCCGAGGCCCAGAAGATCGCGGACACCCTCGACGGCCGCGGTCACCAGCAGCTCTACTGGGTCGAGCGGCTCAGTGCGAACGGGAAGGGCGCGGCGGACTGACCGGGGCCGACGGCCGGCCGGACAGCCCGTAGGCTCCGGCGCATGACGGAACGGATCGTGGTGGGCGCCGCCCTGGTCGACGCCGGACGCCTGCTCGCCGCGCGCCGCAGCGCACCGGCCGAACTGGCCGGACGCTGGGAGCTGCCCGGCGGCAAGGTCGAGGCGGGCGAGACGCCCGAGGCCGCCCTCGTGCGTGAACTGCGCGAGGAACTGGGAGTGGCGGTCGAAGCCGGGGAGCGCGTCCCGGGGCAGTGGCCCCTGAGATCACCCTTCGTCCTGCACGTGTGGACCGCGCGGCTGCTCCCCGGTTCCCCCGCCCCCGAACCTCTTGAGGACCACGACGCCCTGCGCTGGCTGACCCCCGCCCGGATCTGGGACGTGCCCTGGCTCGACCAGGACGTGCCGGCCGTCGAGCGGGCGCTCGCGCACCTGGGGCTGGGCGCGACGGATGCGCGGGGTGTGTGAACGGGCCGTCATGAGCGCCCCGCACGCCGCTCGTGCCACAGTGCGCCCTCCCGAGCGGTACCGAGCCCGAATCCCGGGTATGTGCCCATTAACCCCATGAAACCAGACATGGGTGGGGGATCGCCGGCCGGGAAGTGAGCGGCGTGATCGACAGCGAGGGCGGCCGTGCCGAGTGGGTCTTTCCCGCGGCGCCGGACGCCGTGCGAACCGCCCGCTGGCAGGTCCGCGGCGCCCTGCGCGAGTGGGGCCTGGACAGCGTCGGCGACATCGCCATCCTGCTGGTCAGCGAGCTGGTGACCAATGCCCTGCGGCACGCCACCGGCCCCATAGGCGTCTGCCTGCTCCGCCGCCCCGCCGCCCCGCCCGGGATCCTGCTGGTGGAGGTCTCCGACCCGCTGCCCGACCCGCCGCGCGAGCGCGTCGCCAGTCCCGAGGACGAGGACAGCCGCGGTCTCCAGTTGGTGGCATCCTCCGTGCACCGCTGGGGCACCCGGGCCGGAGAGGCGGGCAAGACGGTGTGGTTCGAACTCACGCTCCCGGGATGACAGAACGGCTACAACTGGTTCAGGCCAGTGGCAGTTGTCGAACTGCGTGATTCGATGCCGTGTCCGCTGGTTAGAAGACTGGAAGTGTTGGCACGGTCCGGACCGAAAACCATCGGGACCGTGCTGTGATCGTGAACACCGTGTTGTGCGGTGCCGTAGTGCTGGATACTGCGGGCAGCCGCCTTGGGTGACCGGTGCCGGACGCGGTGAGCTGGAGGGGACGGTTCGCGTGAGCGAGATACCAGCGAGGCCCACGGAGTCAGAGGGCCCGTCGGAAGACGCGCCACTCGGTGACGCGGTGTGGCAGAGCAGCCCGCCCGGCTCCATCTACGACTACATCAAGGTCGCGTCCTTCTCCATCGGCCCCGACGGGCTCGTCGACCAGTGGAGCCTGCGCGCGGAGCAATTGCTCGGCATCCCCGCCGAACACGCCGTCGGCACCGACCCCATCGACGCCTTCATCGACCCCGACCTGCGGGAGCGCGGCCAGCGCAAGATGGCCGAGATCCTCGACGGCCGGGAGTGGACCGGCGTGGTCCCCTACCGCGCGCCGGACGCCGGCAGCGGCTCAGGGACCGGACGCGGAACACGCGGCCTCGCCGAGGTGTACGTCATGCCGACGCGCACGGAGGACGGCGAGAAGGCCGCCGTCTGCATCGTCGTCGACGTGCGCGTCCTGCGCCGCATCGAGACCGATCTCGCCGCCTCGCAGGCCATATTCGGCCAGTCTCCGTTCGGCTTCCTGCTGATCGACCCCGACCTCCGGGTGCGCCGCGCCAACCACCGGTTCGCCTCCACCTTCGGCGGCACGCCCGACGACCACCGCGGCAAGGGCGTCCACGACTATCTGTCGCGCGCCGAGGCCGACCGGGTCTCCGCGACCCTGCGCCGGGTGCTGGAGAGCGGCGACTCCATCACGGACATGCACGTCACGGGATTCGTGCCGGGCTCGGAGGAACGCCGCCACTGGTCGGTCAACCTCTACCGTGTGCACAGCGGTTCCGGCCGCCCCATCGGCGTCGCCTGGCTGGGAACCGACATCACCGCCCGCCGCGCCGCCGCCCGCGAGGCCGCCGCCGCCCGCCGCAACCTCGCCCTGCTCAACGAGGCCGGTGCCCGCATCGGCAACTCCCTCGACCTGGAGACCACCGCCCGCGAACTCCTCGACGTCGTCGTCCCCGGCTTCTGCGACCTCGCCACCGTCGACCTCTACCAGGGCCTCCTCGTCGGCGACGAGACCCCGCCCGGCCTCGCCGACGGCAGCGCGGAGCTGCGCCGCGTCGCCTACTCCAGCGCCGTCTCCGACGCGCCCCTGCACGGCGCGGGCGAGCGCGTCCAGCTCGGCGCCGTCCACCACTACCCCTTCAACTCGCCCTGCGCGGACGCCCTGCGCACGGCCCGCCCGCGCACCGTCCCCGCCGAGGACGGCAGCCTCGTGCAGTCCACGCTCGCCGTGCCGATGGTCGCCCACGACACGGTCGTCGGACTCGCCCAGTTCGCCCGCACCAAGGGCAGCGAGCCCTTCGGCGACCGGGACCGCGACCTCGCCGTGGAACTGGCCGCGCGCGCCGCCGTCTGCATCGACAACGCCCGCCTCTACCGGCGCGAGCACGAACGCGCGCTGATACTGCAACGCTCCCTGCTCCCGCCCGGCGACCCCGAGGCGTCCGGGCTCGACATCGCCTGCCGCTACCTGCCCGGCAACGCGGCCACCGGCCGGGCCAGCGAGGTCGGCGGCGACTGGTTCGACGTCATCGAACTCCCCGGCCACCGCACCGCGCTGGTCGTCGGCGACGTCATGGGCCGCGGTCTGCGCGCCGCGGTCGCGATGGGTGAACTCCGCACCGCCGTCCGCACCCTGGCCCAGCTCGACCTCGAACCCGCCGAGGTGCTCTCCCAGCTGGACGAGATCGCGCGCGGCCTCGGCGCACCCGGAGGCGTCCAGCAGGCCACCCGGGCCGCCCGCCGCCCCCGCGAGGCCGACCTCTCCGAGGTCTACCTGGCGACCTGCGTGTACGCCGTCTACGACTCGGTGACCCGGCGCTGCACCTTCGCCAACGCCGGCCACCTGCCGCCCGTCCTGGTCGAGCCCGGCGAGTCCGCCCTGATGCTGGACGTGCCGCCCGGCCTGCCGCTCGGTGTCGGCGGGGAGCCCTTCGAGGAGGTGGAGGTCGAACTGCCCGAGGGCGCCCTGCTCGCCCTCTACACCGACGGCCTGGTCGAGAGCCGCGACCATCCCCTCGACGAGGGACTCCAGGCCTTCGTGGGCGCCCTCACGGACCCCACCCGGCCCCTGGAGGACGTCTGCGACCAGGTCCTCAACACCCTCGACAGCCACCACGGCGAGGACGACATCGCCCTGCTGATGGCCCGCGTCCAGGGCCTGCCCACGGAGTCCGTCGGCGACTGGACCCTGCCGCGCGAGCCGCGCAGCGTCGGCCGGGCCCGCGAGCTGGCCCGCGCCCAGCTGCTCGACTGGGACATGGAACCGCTGGTCGACACGACGGAGCTGCTGGTCAGTGAACTCGTCACCAACGCGCTCCGGTACGGCGAGGGCGAGATCAGGCTCCGCCTCCTCCTCGACCGCACCCTGGTCTGCGAGGTCTGGGACTCCGGCCTGGTCCAGCCCCGCAGGCGCCGCGCCCGCGACACCGACGAGGGCGGCCGGGGCCTGCAACTGGTCGGGCTGCTCAGCGCGGCCTGGGGCTCCCGCCGTACGCCACGCGGCAAGACGGTGTGGTTCGAACTGCCCCTGCCGGGCGGCGACACCCAGCTCACGGACCCGGCGGAGGCCCTGCTGAGCCTGTTCTGACCGCACCCCTGACCGCAACCGGAACACTGGTTCGACTCGTCCCCGCAGGCAACAGGTCCGGAGCGTACGCGCGCCGCAGGGAGGGGACACCCGGTGGGACACACGGAACCGAAAGCCGCCGACGGCGAGGACACCCCAAAGGGGCCACCCGCACCCGACAACGAAAGCAGCACGGGTGGTGCGGGTGGGAAACCAAAAAGAAGAAGACGGCTCCGCCGCATCACCCTCGCGTCGTCCTTGCGGCCGTCGACCCAGGCGTGGCCGAGCCAGATCGCGTCGCGGTTCCTGGTGTACGTGCCGTCGGCGGGGTCGCCCATGTAGTTGACGCGGAGGGCTGTCTCGGCGGTGAGGAGGGGGAGGAGCAGGACCAGGACGTCCACACCGGCCCGATGGAGCACGACGGCACCCTGCCGAAGTCGCTGTACCCCAAGGCCCGCTGGCTGATCGACGCCGTGCACCGCGAGCTGCCCGGCGTCCGGGTCCAGGCCTTCCTCGGCGACGTCCTCGCCACCGAGGGCCCCGACGGCATGCACCTGGAGAAGGCCGCCACCCGCGCCGCCGTCGTCGACTCTCCGGAGACCGGGACTACCTCTCCCTCCTGGACGACGTGCACGCCGTCACCCGGGCCCGGGACGCGCAGCTCTCCGTCGCCGCCCACCAGATCGACCCGCTCCCAGATCGCCGTGATGTCGTACGACACCGCGCAGCCCCTGGAGGGCACCTACGGCGGCTACGTGGCCCAGCAGACCTCCCTCGCCCTGGAGGTCACGCCGCCCACCACCCACCTGCTGATGGGCCTGCCCTTCTACTACGAGAGCAACTTCGACCACTGGGGCCACGCCGAGACCGTCGCCGCCGCCGTCCGCGGCGTCCGCCTCGGACTGTCCCGGACGGACGCCGACCGGGAGCTCTTCGGTGTCGCCCCGTACATCGACTTCGCGGCGAGCGAGGCGAACTGGGACGAGTACCGCGAGGGCTGGGTCCGTCAGGACCGGTGATCTAGGACCGGCGCCGGATCTTCGACCCCAGCCAGACCAGTGGGTCGTACTTGCGGTCCACGGCCCGTTCCTTGAGGGGGATCAGCGCGTTGTCCGTGATCTTGATGCCCTCGGGGCAGACCTCCGTACAGCACTTGGTGATGTTGCAGTAGCCGAGGCCGTGCTCGTCCTGGGCCGTGCGCCCGCGGTCCAGGCCGGTGTCCTCGGCCGCGTCCAGCGGGTGCATGTCCAGTTCGGCGACGCGCATGAGGAAGCGGGGGCCCGCGAAGGCCGGCTTGTTCTCCTCGTGGTCACGGACGACATGGCAGGTGTCCTGGCACAGGAAGCACTCGATGCACTTGCGGAACTCCTGCGAGCGGTCCACGTCCTCCTGCGTCATCCGGTACTCGCCCGGCCCGAGGTCGGCGGGCGGGACGAAGGACGGGATCTCGCGGGCCTTGGTGTAGTTGAAGCCGACGTCCGTCACCAGGTCGCGGACGACGGGGAAGGCGCGCAGGGGCGTGACGGTGATGGTCTCCTCGCGGGTGAAGACGGACATCCGGGTCATGCACAGCAGCCGCGGCCGCCCGTTGACCTCCGCGGAGCACGAACCGCACTTGCCCGCCTTGCAGTTCCAGCGCACGGCGAGGTCGGGGGCCTGGGTGGCCTGGAGGCGGTGGATGATGTCGAGGACCACCTCGCCGTCGTTCACCTCGACCTTGAAGTCCTCCAGTCCGCCGCCTTCGACGTCACCGCGCCACACCTTGAAGCGGGCCTCGTAGCCGCTCATTCGGACAGCTCCTCCTCGGCGAGGTACTTCACCAGCTCCTCCTTCTCGAAGAGGGCGAGCAGGTCGGGCCGGATCGGCTCGGTGGTCTGCCGTTCCAGGGTGATCTGGCCGCGCTCCGGGTCCGTGGCGACCAGGCCGCCCGCCGGGTCGGCCAGCGAGCACAGCAGGTTGGCCGGGCGCCACCGGCGGTCCATCGACGGATGGTCCTCACGGGTGTGCCCGCCGCGGGACTCGGTGCGCTCCAGCGCGGCCCGGGCCACGCACTCGCTGACCAGCAGCATGTTCCTGAGGTCCAGGGCGAGGTGCCAGCCCGGGTTGAACTGCCGGTGCCCCTCGACGCCGGCCCGGCGGGCCCGTACCCGCAGCTCGGCCAGTTTCTCCAGGGCCTGCTTCATCTCCGGCTCCCGCCGGATGATGCCCACCAGGTCGTTCATCGTCTGCTGGAGTTCCTGGTGGAGGGTGTACGGGTTCTCCGGCGGGCCTTCGTCGGGCGCCTCCGCCTCTGCGGAGAACGGCCGCAGCGCCTCCGCGGCGGCGGCGTCGATCTGGGGGTCGTGCACCCGCGGACGGGCGCCGGACGCGCCGCCCGCCGCGTACTCGGCGGCGTGCCGGCCCGCCCGGCGTCCGAAGACCAGCAGGTCGGAGAGCGAGTTGCCGCCGAGCCGGTTGGAGCCGTGCATGCCGCCGGCCACCTCACCGGCCGCGTACAGCCCCGGCACCCCGCGCGCGGCGGCCGTGTCGGAGTCGACGGCGATGCCGCCCATCACGTAGTGGCAGGTGGGCCCGACCTCCATCGCCTCGGCCGTGATGTCGACGTCGGCCAGCTCCTTGAACTGGTGGTACATGGAGGGCAGCCGGCGTCTGATCACGTCGGCGGGCATCCGGGTCGACACGTCCAGGAAGACCCCGCCGTGCGGGGAGCCCCGGCCCTCCTTGACCTCGGCGTTGATCGCGCGCGCGACCTCGTCGCGGGGGAGCAGTTCGGGCGGACGCCGGTTGTGGTCCGGGTCGTCGTACCAGCGGTCGCCCTCCGCCTCGGACTGGGCGTACTTCTCCTTGAAGACGTCCGGGATGTAGTCGAACATGAACCGCTTGCCGTCCGAGTTCCTGAGCACCCCGCCGTCGCCGCGCACCGACTCGGTGACGAGGATGCCCTTCACCGACGGCGGCCAGACCATGCCCGTCGGGTGGAACTGCACGAACTCCATGTTCAGCAGGGGCGCCCCGGCGAGCAGCGCCAGGGAGTGGCCGTCCCCGGTGTACTCCCACGAGTTCGACGTCACCTTGAAGGACTTGCCGATGCCGCCGGTGGCGATCACCACCGAGGGCGCCTCCAGCACGAAGAAGCGGCCGGTCTCCCGCTCGTAGCCGAAGACGCCGGACACCTGGCGGCCGTCCTTGAGCACGCGGGTGACCGTGCACTCCTGGAAGACCTTGAGCCGGGACTCGTGGTCGCCGGTCTCGCGGAAGTCCTCCTGCTGGAGCGAGACGATCTTCTGCTGGAGGGTGCGGATCAGCTCCAGGCCGGTGCGGTCGCCGACGTGGGCGAGGCGCGGGTACTCGTGGCCGCCGAAGTTCCGCTGGGAGATCCGGCCGTCCTTCGTACGGTCGAACAGCGCGCCCCAGGTCTCCAGCTCCCACACCCGCTGCGGCGCCTCCTGGGCGTGCAGCTCGGCCATCCGCCACTGGTTGAGGAACTTGCCGCCGCGCATGGTGTCGCGGAAGTGGACCTGCCAGTTGTCCCCGGAGTTGACGTTGCCCATGGCGGCCGCGATGCCGCCCTCGGCCATCACGGTGTGCGCCTTGCCGAACAGCGACTTGCAGATCACGGCCGTACGGGCGCCCCGCTCGCGGGCCTCGACGGCGGCGCGCAGCCCGGCGCCGCCCGCGCCCACCACGACGACGTCCCATTGCTGCCGGTCGACCACGGACATCAGAACAACCTCGGATCGTCGAAGACACCTGACGCGACCAGATACACGTAGAAGTCGGCCAGCGCCACGCTCACCAGCGAAGCCCACGCGAGCTGCATGTGCCGGGCGTTGAGCTTTCCGACCCACTGCCACATCCGGTAGCGCACGGGGTGCCGGGAGAAGTGCTTGAGCTTGCCGCCGACGATGTGCCGGCAGGAGTGGCAGGAGAGGGTGTACGCCCAGATCAGCACGATGTTGGCGAGGAACACCAGGGTGCCCAGGCCCATGTGGCCCCACGCGTAGTGCTCGTCGCGGAAGGCGAGCACGGTGTCGTAGGTCAGGATCAGGGCGACCAGCAGCGCCGCGTAGAAGAAGTACCGGTGGATGTTCTGCAGGATGAGCGGGAAGCGGGTCTCGCCGGTGTACTTCTTGTGCGGCTCGGCCACGGCGCAGGCGGGCGGGGAGGCCCAGAAGCCCCGGTAGTAGGCCTTGCGGTAGTAGTAGCAGGTCAGGCGGAAGCCGAGCGGGAAGATCAGGATGATGATCGCGGGGGAGATGCCCCACCAGCCGCCGAACAGTTCCCAGTTGGGTCCGCCGCGCATCGGCTCGCAGTTCTCCGCCAGACAGGGGGAGTAGAAGGGCGAGACGTACGGGGCCGCGTAGTAGTCCGCGCCCGCGAAGGCCCGCCAGGTCGAGTAGACGACGAAGGCCAGCAGGCCCGCGGCGGTGGCGGCCGGTGCCAGCCACCAGCGGTCGGTGCGCAGGTGCGGTGCGCGGATGGCGGCGCGCGTCGGGGTGTGGACGCCGCCGCCCCGGGGATGGGGTTCGGTGGCTGGAGGTTCGGTTCCAGTGGCCACTGGGCGACTCCGGTCGTCGGGTCGGGTTCAGGGGGCGTGGCGGTCGCGGGCGCCCAGTCCCTCGTCGTCCGTGTCCGTCCACAGCGAGAGGTCGTACGGATCGTCGGAGATGGTGACGAGGTCGGGCCGCTTCGGTGCGCCCGGCGAGGCAGCGGCCTCGCGCAGCAGCGCGACGCTCTCGCGCAGGTGCTCGGCGTCGGTGCGGACGCGGCGGATCTCCAGGCCGCCGCTGCCGACCTGCTGTTCAAGGCGGCCCACCGAGCGGGACAGGTCGTCGAGCGTGTGCTGGATCCTTGTCAGTTCATCGTGCACGGACATGACGTGACCTCACTTCCTTCGGACGCGGCCAGGGGCCGGCCTTGGATGGCGACGTTCATGCGCCTGCGAGTGTTGCGCGTCACACCTGCCGGTGGGAAGGGATGTGCACCGATTGGCCGAGGCGCGTGGATGCACTCCCAGGTGTGTTGCTCCACTCGGGTGGCCTTACCGGCCGTTGCCGACGTGTCGCCCTCCGCTGCCGAATCCTTTCCCCTTCAGTGGCCACATACGGCTGGATACAAATGATCAACTCCATATACTGCCAAAAGCGATCATAACGCCCGCGGCCTTCCGGAGGTAGCAGAGATGTCCCACGTCGGCGTCGGACCGCGCGCTGTCACGCGCTCGGTCGCCTTCCTCACCGCGGGCGTCCTCGCGGTCCCCGCGCTGGCCGGCTGCACCTCCGAGGAGCCGTCGGGCAAGCCGCTCGCCGCGCAGGACATCGCCGCCGCGGCCCGCGCCCGGATCTCCGACGGCGGCACCCTGCGCTGGGCCGCGGACTCCGTGCCGGAGACCCTGAACGCCTTCCAGTCCGACGCCGACGCGACCACCGCCCGCGTCGCGCAGGCCGTACTGCCCTCGATGTACCGGATGGACGAGACCGGCCGCCCGGTCCGCAACCCCGACTACCTGGAGTCGGCCGAGGTCGTCGACACCGAGCCCAAACAGGTCGTCGTCTACCAGCTGAACCAGCAGGCGGTCTGGAGCGACGGCCGGGAGATCGGCGCCGCCGACTTCGCCGCCCAGTGGCGCGCCCTGTCCGGCAAGGACAGCGCGTACTGGACCGCCCGCAACGCCGGCTACGACCGCATCGAGAAGATCGAGCGCGGCGGCGACGACCTGGAGGTCAAGGTCACCTTCAGCCGGCCCTACGCCGACTGGAAGTCCCTGTTCACGCCGCTGTACCCGAAGGACGTCATGGGCACCCCCGACGCCTTCAACGACGGCGCCCGGCGTGAGCTCAAGGTCACCGCGGGACCCTTCGCCGTCGAGCGGGTCGAGACCAAGGAGGACGAGGTCGTCCTCACCGGCAACCCGCGCTGGTGGGGTGAGCCGGCCAAACTGGAGCAGATCGTGCTGCGCGCCGTCCCCCGCGAGAAGCGGGTCTCCCAGCTCGCCGCGGGCAAGCTCGACCTCGCGGAGATCGACCCGGACACCGCCGAGGAGGTCGCCGTGGCCGCCCGCCCCCGCGACGCCGGCACCCCGCTGATGGGCCCGGAGGGCGGCCCCGCCACAGGACCGCAGGGCAGGTCGGCCGCGCGGGCGCTGCGCTCCTGGGCCATCGCCAACGGCTCCGACGAGGACGCCGCCGAGGAGGAGACCCTCGCCCGCGAGGAGCGGGAGGAGGCCCTGGCCAAGCGGGAACGCAGGCAGCGGGCGCTGAGCGGCTTCGAGGTGCGCAAGTCCCTGGAGCCCGCCTACACCCAGCTCGCCCTCAACGGCGCCGACGGCCCCCTCGCCGACGAGCGCGTCCGCCGGGCCGTGGCCCGCGCCCTGGACCGGAAGAAGCTGGCCAAGGCGGTCCTGGGGCCGCTGGGCCTGCCGGCCGAGCCGGTCGGCAGCCACCTCGCGCTGGCCGGCCAGCCCGCCTACGCCGACGGCAGCGGCGCGCTCGGCGAGCAGGACGCCAAGGAGGCCCGAGCGCTGCTCGCGGACGCGGGATGGGTGCCCGGCGGCCCGGTGAAGAAGCCCAAGAAGGGCGAGAAGGCGGCCGGCGCCGAGGGCGACAAGGACGGCGACGGCAAGAAGTCCGAGGACGGCGACGACGACGGGACGTACATCGTCGGCGAGGACGAGAAGAACCGGGACGGCGACGACGAGAAGAACCGGGACGGCGACGACGAGAAGAACCGGGACGGCGACGACGAGAAGAACCAGGACGGCGACGACGGCACCGACCAGGAGAGCGGCGAGAAGCACAGCAGCGGAAAGAACACCGCGCAGGGCGGCGCCCCCGGCGCCTACGCCCCCAAGGGCACCGCCGCCCCGGCCGCCGCCGAGGCCCCCGTCGCCAAGGACGGCAAGGCGCTCACCCTGCGCTTCGTGCTCCCCTCGGGACCCGGCTCCGACGCGCTGCGCACCGTCGCCGACCGCGTCTCGGACATGCTGGAGAAGATCGGCGTCGGCACCGACATCACCAAGGTGCCGGACGAGAGCTACTTCAAGGACCACATCGCCTCCGGCGAGTACGACCTGGCGCTCTACTCCTGGCCCGCCTCCGCCTTCCCCGCCACCGACGCCCGCCCCATCTACGCCAAGCCCGTCCCCGCCGCCGACGGCTCCCTGAACGTCGCGCAGAACTACACCCGGGTCGGCACCGACCAGGTCGACCAGCTCTTCGACCGGGCCATGGGCACCCTGGACGAGGGAGAGGCCCGGGACCTGCTGCGCAAGGCCGACTCGCGGATCTGGGCGGCGGCCGGCTCCATCCCGCTCTACCAGCGGCCCCAGCTGATCGCGGCCCGGAAGAACCTCGCCAACGCGGGTGCCTTCGGTTTCGAGACGCCGATTTACCAGGACATGGGCTTCCTGAAGAAGGGCGCGAACGGCCCCCGGCCCTCGGCCACGCCCTCGTCCTGAAGCCCGTCCCCACCCTCCCGGCAAGCCCCGGTCCCCGGGGCCCCGTACCATTGGGTGAGGCCGTGGCATGTACCGCCCGGCAGGCCCGCGTGACACGGACGTACGCGAGGGCCGTCCTCACACCCTCCGGGAGTACGCCTCATATGGCTGCGTCTACAACGCGTCACGACATCCGCAACGTCGCCATCGTCGCCCACGTCGACCACGGCAAGACCACCATCGTCGACGGCATGCTGAAGCAGGCCGGTGCCTTCGCCGCCCACCAGCTCGAGGGCGTCGACGACCGCATGATGGACTCGAACGACCTGGAGCGTGAGAAGGGCATCACGATCCTCGCCAAGAACACGGCGGTGAAGTACCACCCGAAGGACGGGGGGGACGTCATCACCATCAACATCATCGACACCCCCGGCCACGCCGACTTCGGCGGTGAGGTCGAGCGCGGTCTGTCGATGGTCGACGGCGTCGTCCTGCTCGTGGACGCCTCCGAGGGTCCGCTGCCGCAGACCCGCTTCGTGCTGCGCAAGGCGCTCAGCCAGCGGCTGCCGATCATCCTCTGCATCAACAAGACGGACCGTCCGGACGCCCGGATCGACGAGGTCGTCAACGAGACCTACGACCTCTTCCTCGACCTGGACGCCGACGAGGAGCAGATCGAGTTCCCGATCGTCTACGCGTGCGGCCGGGACGGCATCGCCTCCCTCACCAAGCCCGACGACGGCACGGTCCCCTCGGACTCCACCAGCCTGGAGCCGTTTTTCTCGACGATCCTCGACTACATCCCGGCCCCGGTCTACGACGAGGCTGCCCCGCTCCAGGCGCACGTGACCAACCTGGACGCGGACAACTTCCTCGGCCGTATCGCCCTGCTCCGCGTCCACCAGGGCGAGCTGAAGAAGGGCCAGACGGTCGCCTGGATGAAGCGCGACGGGTCCGTGTCCAACGTGCGGATCTCCGAGCTGATGATGACCGAGGCGCTCACCCGCAAGCCCGCCGAGAAGGCCGGCCCGGGTGACATCTGCGCGGTCGCCGGTATCCCCGACATCATGATCGGCGAGACCCTGGCCGACCTGGAGAACCCGGTCCCGCTGCCGCTGATCACGGTGGACGAGCCCGCGATCTCCATGACCATCGGCACCAACACCTCCCCGCTGGTCGGCCGCGGCGCGACCGGCAAGGGCGCGGACGGCAAGGCGGCCGTCAAGGACCGCAAGGTCACCGCCCGCCAGGTCAAGGACCGCCTGGACCGAGAGCTGATCGGCAACGTCTCGCTCCGCGTCCTGGACACCGAGCGCCCGGACGCCTGGGAGGTGCAGGGCCGCGGTGAGCTGGCGCTGGCCATCCTGGTCGAGCAGATGCGCCGCGAGGGCTTCGAGCTGACGATCGGCAAGCCGCAGGTCGTCACCAAGGAGGTCGACGGCAAGACGCACGAGCCCGTCGAGCGCATGACGATCGACGTGCCCGAGGAGCACATGGGCGCCGTCACGCAGGTCATGGGCGTACGCAAGGGCCGCATGGACAACATGTCCAACCACGGTTCGGGCTGGGTCCGCATGGAGTTCGTGGTGCCCTCCCGCGGTCTGATCGGATTCCGGACGGAGTTCCTCACCCAGACCCGCGGCACGGGTATCGCCCACTCCATCCACGAGGGCCACGAGCCCTGGTTCGGCACCCTCACGACCCGCAACAACGGCTCCCTGGTCGCCGACCGTTCCGGCGCCGTCACCGCGTTCGCGATGACGAACCTCCAGGAGCGCGGGGTGCTCTTCACGGAGCCCGGCACCGAGGTGTACGAGGGCATGATCGTCGGCGAGAACTCCCGCGCCGACGACATGGACGTCAACATCACCAAGGAGAAGAAGCTCACCAACATGCGGTCGGCCTCGGCCGATTCGTTCGAGGCGATCGTCCCGCCGCGCAAGCTCTCGCTGGAGCAGTCGCTGGAGTTCTGCCGCGACGACGAGTGCGTCGAGGTGACCCCGGAGGCGGTCCGCATCCGCAAGGTGAACCTGGACGCCCGCGAGCGCGCCCGCGCCGCGAGCCGCGCCAAGCACGGCTGATCCCGCACTCCCGCACCAAGACGGCACCGGACACCACGGCTTACGTGGTGTCCGGTGCCGTTTCGTATGACCGAAAGATATGACCGAAAGAGAAGAGGTAGGGAAAACCCTCGATTTTGGCGCGGGCCGACGCCGGGCGGGCCCGCCGGCACTAACCTGCGCGGGAGCACCCGGGGCATCGCGCTCAAGGGCGAGGGTCGAGTCCGACGCGGGACAGAGCTGTCTGTCAGCTTGCACCTCCCGAGGGTCACGCGCAATCAATTTCCGTCGCGCGGACGTCCGTTATACGGACAGTGACTCCCGTTAGATGTGTAACAAGTCCGTTTCGCAGCGATCTCGCACCAAACCCTTTGTCCGGATTTTGAAAGATCTGGCCCCTATCTGTGATCGAACCGAGACCTCGAACCTGTGGTTCGTTCCCCGGAGGATGGCAGATAGTTAGGCGCGTAGAGCTCGGATAAACGGGTCACGCGCTGACGGGGCGCAGGCTCGCGAGCGCGAGGGCGCCAGGCGATCTCCGGTCACCGGTGAGTGGCCGGGATGTGTCGTGTGCTCCTCTTTGCGGTGAACCAGCGGATTCATGAGGAGGAACCCATGCGAGGTGCCACAAGCGCCATATGGGTCGCATCGTTCCCGATGGCAGGTGTAGGCCCCGCGGGTGCGTTCAGTGCCGCAACGGTTGATGCGGCAGCGGCGCGGCGTCGCGAACTTCCTTGACGACGCGTGCCGTCGGTCGGTAGCCCCGACCGCGAGCCAGGGTTCTCCAGGGGGCGGTGCCGCCCCTGAGTCGTTGTTCCCCTCGCGCGCTGCGAAAGACGTACGCCGTGCGAAGGCCGTCGGAACCCGTGCACTCCCGACGACCTCCAACCTGTGAAATGGACGAATCATGACGAGTCCAATCGAGATTGAGGGTGCTGAAGCCTCTTCCGTCTTGGACAAAGAGAGCGCGCCGCAGGGTGACGCCCCGGAGACCAAGGAGCCGGAAGGGCGCAAGCCCGGACAGTTGATGTGGGCGCGCTTCAAGCGCGACCGCGCCGGTGTGATCTCTGCCTTCGTCGTCCTGTTCTTCTTCGTGATCGCGGCCGCGGCGCCGCTGATCTCGATGGTGTACGGCAAGGACCCGTACACGCTGTACGGGCAGGAGAACCCCGACCTCCTGGACATGTTCACCATGCCCGCCGCGCCGTTCGGCGGCATCGACGGCGAGTTCTGGTTCGGTATCGAACCGGGCCTGGGCCGGGACGTGTTCACCCAACTGCTGTACGGCATGCGCAACTCGATGGCCACGGCACTGGCCGCCACCCTCATCATGACGGTGCTGGGTGTCCTGATCGGTCTCGCCGGCGGCTACTTCGGCGGGAAGATCGACTACTGGCTCGGCCGGATCACCGACTTCTTCATGGCCCTGCCCAGCCAGCTGTTCTTCGTCGCGGCGATGCCCGTCATCACCACGGTGTTCGTCGCCCCGGACAAGGAGACGCCCACCTACGTGCGCGCCAGCGCGATCATCATCGTGCTGTCCTTCCTGGGATGGATGAGCATGGCCCGCATCGTCCGCGGCGCCACGATGTCCCTGCGCGACCGGGAGTTCATCGAGGCGGCGCGCATCTCCGGGGCCTCGCCCTGGCGCATCCTCCGCAAGGAACTGCTGCCCAACATCGTCACTCCGACGTTGGTACAGGCGACGCTCACGCTGCCGAGCACCATCCTCAGCATCGCGTTCCTGTCCTTCGTGGGCGTGGGGTACGTCGAGCCCACGCCGGACTGGGGGCGGATGTTCGCCATCGGCGCCAACATCGTCGAGCAGGATCCGTACTACATGCTCTTCCCTGGAGCGGCCATGGTGATCTTCATGGTGGCCTTCAACCTCCTCGGTGACTCGGTGCGGGACGCCTTCGATCCCAAGGGAAACCGCTGAGGCCCAGGGGAATCCCCCCACGTCCTCGCCCGGCCGGTCCGGCGCCGCTCAGCCCGGCTCCGGCCACGTACCAGCAGTGCTCACTACTCACAGGCAGGTGGATTCGTCCCTATGAGCATCTTCCGTAACCGCACCGCCTCGGCCGCCATCGTCGCGGTCGCAGCCGGCGCCCTGACTCTCACCGCCTGCGGTGGTGGCAGCGACAGCTCCTCCAAGGACAACAGCAAGCAGAAGGAGGACGCCAAGTCGCAGTCGAAGCCGGTCCAGATCGGTGACGCCGCGGCGTCCACCGGTCCGGCTCCCGACGTCGAGGGCGCCCAGCCGGGCGGCATCGCGACCGTTTACCAGGAGGCGGACTTCTCGCACCTGGACCCGGGTCAGATCTACGTCTCGGACGGCAAGCTGCTCGGCCGCCTCATCTTCCGCGGCCTGACCCAGTACAGCGAGGACGAGAACGGCAACCTGACCGTCGTGGGCGACCTCGCCACCGACGCGGGCAAGTCGTCCGAGGGCGGCAAGACCTGGACGTACACCCTGAAGGACAACCTGAAGGACGCGAACGGGAACCCGATCAACGCCGCGGACATCCGCAACACGGTCGAGCGCCTGTACTCGAACTACATCACCGACGGCCCGACCTACCTCCAGCAGTGGCTGTCCGGTGACGGCACCACCTACCGCGACGCCTACGCGGGTCCGGACAAGGGCAAGCACCTGCCGAAGTCCGTCCTGGAGACACCGGACGACAAGACGATCGTCTTCCACTTCAAGGAAGCCCGCCCGGACCTCCCGCAGATGCTGACCATGCCCGGTTACAGCGTCGTGCCGGAGGAGACGGACACCAAGGAGAAGTACGACTCCGCCCCCGTCGCCGTCGGCCCGTACAAGATCGCCGAATTCAAGCCGGGCAAGTCGATGAAGCTGGTCAAGAACACCCAGTGGGACCCCAAGTCCGACTCGGTGCGCCACCAGTACGTCGACGGGTTCAACATCTCGATGAACCACGACGACGAGGACCAGACCAAGACCCTCCTCGCCGACCAGGGCGAGGCCAAGAACGCGATGATGTTCACGGGCCAGGTCGCCACCACCCAGCTCCAGAAGGTCGTCGGCGACAAGCAGGCGATGCAGAACCGCACGATCCAGGGCTACGCCCCCTACGTGTGGCAGCTCAACTTCAACCTGGACCGCATCAAGGACAAGAAGCTCCGCGACGCGATCACCCTGGCGCTGCCCGCCGCCTCGGTCTTCAAGGCGGACGGTGGCGCCTACGGCGGTGAGGTCGCCAACTCGCTGCTCTCGCCCACGACACCGGGCTACGACGGGGAATTCGACCCGTTCAACCGCGCCAAGAAGCCGAACGGTGACATCGAGGCCGCCAAGAAGCTGATCAAGGAAGGCGGCTTCGACGGCAAGAGCCTCGTCTACGCCTACGCCAACACGCCGACCCGGCAGCAGCAGGCCGTCCTGATCGCCACCGCGCTGGAGAAGATCGGTCTGGACATCCAGAAGAAGGAGATCGACTCCGCCACCTGGTACGAGCAGGTCGGCAAGGTCAAGAACGGCTACGACCTCTACATGACCGGCTGGGGCCAGGACTGGCCGTCCGCCTCCACGGTCATCCCGCCGGTGTACGACGGCACGCAGATCCAGGACGGCGCGTCGAACTACTCGCACATCAACGACGACCACGTGAACTCCGAGATCAAGCGCATCCAGAAGATCGCCAACCCGGAGGAGGCCACCAAGGCCTGGGCCGAGCTGAGCGAGTACATCTCCAAGGAAGTCAACCCGGCCGCCCCGCTGTACTACACCAAGGTCTTCCAGATCTTCGGTTCGAACATCGGCGGCATCCGCTACAGCTCGGACTCGAGCTACGTGGACGTGACCCGGATCTTCCTCAAGAAGTAGTCCGTTCGGTCGGGAAACCGGTGGGGGCGCGCGGCGGAGCGCCCCCACCGGGCCCGGACTCCTCCAGACCTCCCCATCCGACTGCCGCAGTCCTGAGAGCAGCTGTCTGCCATGCTTCAATTCCTCATTCGCCGGTCCTTCGGCGCGGTGCTGATCCTGGTGTTGATCAGTGCCTTCACCTTCTTCATGTTCTTCGCGATCCCGCAGGACCCGGCCCTGCTGGCGTGTGGCAAGAACTGCACTCCGGACGCGCTGGAGATCATCCACAAGAACATGGGCCTCGACAAGCCGGTCACGGTCCAGTACTGGAACTTCCTGATCGGCATCTTCGCCGGCCGTGACTTCGCCGTCGGCCACTGCGCGGCCCCCTGCTTCGGCGTCTCCTTCGCCAACGACCAGAACGTCTGGGACACGATCCTCGACCGCTTCCCGGTGACCGTCTCGCTGACCCTCGGCAGCCTGCTCGTCTTCCTCACCCTCGGCCTCGGCGCCGGCCTGCTGGCCGCCAGGAACCGCGGCACCTGGATCGACAAGGTGTTCAGCTCCGGGTCGCTGGTCGTCAGTTCCCTGCAGATCTACTTCCTGGGCCCGCTCGTGGTGCTGGCGTTCGTCTTCAGCACCGGCTGGCTGGAGAAGCCGAAGTACGTGCCGTTCTCCGAGGACCTGGGCGGCTGGTTCATGGGGCTGCTGATCCCCTGGGTCGTCATGGCGACCATCTTCACCGCCAACTACACTCGTATGAGCCGCTCGTCGATGATCGAGCAACTCCAGGAAGAACACGTGAGAGCGGCCCGCGCCAAGGGCATGTCGGGCAACTACACCTTCTTCCGGTACGCGTGGCGCGGATCGCTCGTTCCCATCGTCACCATCCTCGGTATCGACCTGTCCGCGCTCATGGGCGGCGGCATGGTGACCGAGATGACGTTCGGCCTGGCCGGGATCGGCCGGCTCGCACTGGATTCCGTCCGTGACAAGGACCTGCCGATGCTGATGGGCGTCATGCTGGTCAGCGCCGCGCTCATCATCGTCTTCAACCTGATCGTGGACACCGTGTACGCCATCATCGACCCGCGCGTGCGCCTGTCCTAGGAGAACCACCGTGACCACTCAGACCAAGCCCGAAGAGGCCCCGGCCGCCGCCGCGGGGGACGCCTTTCTCTCGGTGCGCGACCTCAAGGTCCACTTCTCCACCGAGGGCGGCGTCGTCAAGGCGGTGGACGGACTCTCCTTCGACCTGGCGCGCGGCCAGACCCTCGGCATCGTGGGCGAGTCCGGCTCCGGCAAGTCGGTGACCAACCTGGCCGTCCTCGGCCTGCACGACCGCCGGAAGACCGCCGTCGACGGCTCGATCACCCTGGACGGCCAGGAGCTGACCGACGCCAGTGAGAAGCAGCTGGAGAAGCTGCGCGGCAAGAAGATGGCGATGATCTTCCAGGACGCGCTCACCGCGCTGTCGCCGTACTACACGGTCGGCCGGCAGATCGGCGAGCCGTTCATGAAGCACGACGGCGCGTCCAAGAGGGACGCCCGGGTGCGCGCCATCGACCTGCTTCAGAAGGTCGGCATCCCGAACCCGGCGCAGCGGGTCGACGACTTCCCGCACCAGTTCTCCGGCGGTATGCGGCAGCGCGCCATGATCGCCATGGCGCTCTCCTGCAACCCGGAGCTGCTGATCGCCGACGAGCCGACCACGGCCCTCGACGTGACGGTGCAGGCGCAGATCCTCGACCTGCTCAAGGACCTCCAGCAGGAGTTCGGCTCCGCGATCATCATGATCACCCACGACCTCGGTGTGGTCGGTAACATGGCCGACGACATCCTGGTCATGTACGCGGGCCGGGCCGTCGAGCGCGGCTCGGTGCGTGAGGTGCTCAAGTCGCCGCAGCACCCGTACACCTGGGGTCTGCTGGGATCGATGCCGAGTCTCTCCTCGGACATCGACGAGCCGCTGATGCCGATCCCGGGATCGCCGCCCTCCCTGATGAACCCGCCCTCGGGGTGTGCTTTCCACCCGCGGTGCGGCTTCACCGACCTGGTGTCCGGCAGCCGGTGCTCCGGTGAGCGTCCGGTGCTCCCCGGGGGCCGCGCCGCCGCCTGTCACCTGACGGGGGACCAGCGGCAGCAGGTGTTCATCGAGAAGATTCAGCCCCGGCTGGGCTGAGCGGAAACCGGCGACTGGGGCATCACCATGAGCGACAACACCAAGACGACAACGGCGGTGGCCGACTCGTTCCCGCAGCAGCGGGACGGCGACACCGCGCCGCTTCTCCAGGTCAGGGGCCTGACGAAACACTTCCCCATCAAGGGCGGCTTCCCGATCAAACGCACCGTCGGCCACGTCAAGGCCGTCGACGGCGTCGACTTCGCGGTCTACCCCGGCGAGAGCCTGGGCCTCGTCGGCGAGTCCGGCTGCGGCAAGTCGACGACCGGCCGGCTGCTGACCCGGCTGTACGAGCCCACGCAGGGCACGATCGAGTACAAGGGCGAGGACATCACCCGCGCCAACCGGCGGCAGCTGGCGCCGATCCGGTCCGAGATCCAGATGATCTTCCAGGACCCGTACGCGTCGCTGAACCCGCGGCAGACCGTGGGCACGATCATCTCGGGCCCGATGGAGATCAACGGGATCAACCCGCCCGGCGGCCGGGAGAAGCGCGTCCGCGAGCTCCTGGAGATCGTCGGTCTCAACCCGGAGCACTACAACCGCTTCCCGCACGAGTTCTCCGGCGGCCAGCGTCAGCGCATCGGCGTCGCGCGCGCCGTCGCCCTCCAGCCGAAGCTCATCGTCGCCGACGAGCCGGTCTCGGCCCTCGACGTGTCGATCCAGGCCCAGGTGGTCAACCTGCTGCAGGAAGTGCAGCGGGAGATGGGCATCGCGTTCGTCTTCATCGCCCACGACCTGGCGATCGTGCGGCACTTCTCGCAGCGCGTCGCGGTGATGTACCTCGGCAAGGTCGTGGAGATCGCGGACCGCGCCTCGCTCTACAACCGGCCCCGCCACCCGTACACGCACGCGCTGCTGTCGGCCGTGCCGGAGGCGGACCTGGACGCGGTCAAGCGTGAGCGGATCCGCCTGGAGGGCGACGTGCCCTCGCCGATCTCGCCGCCGTCCGGCTGCCGGTTCCGCACCCGGTGCTGGAAGGCGCAGGACAAGTGCGCGACCGAGGAGCCGCCGCTGGTGCAGCTCTCCGGCAACCGTGCGGGCCACCTGACGGCCTGCCACTTCCCGGAGGAGCCCACGACCGAGGCCCGCGACGAGGACATCGTCATGGACCCGGGCCTGAAGGCGATGGAGGACGGCGCCGGCGGCGGCGCGGCGGTCGCCAAGAGCTGAACCGGCGACAAAGGCGGGGACCGGAGCACCACTTCCGTCCCCGCCTTCGTCGTGCCCGCCCACCGCCGGCACCCGTCCGGCGGACATCCGCAACCCGTACGGACCGTACGGGTGTGCGCCGTGCCACCAGCCGCCCGAAGCTGACCGGGAACGCACCAGCGGACGAGTCAGGGCACGAGGAGGCACTCCATGCGCGGAGCGACGCACGCCCGATGGGCGGCATGCGCGGCGGCCGTAGCCCTCGCGGCGACGGCCTGCGGCGGCGGGGGCGGGGACAGTGGTGGGGTCAGCGGCGCCGTGCTCAGTTCCTCGTGGGGCGACCCCCAGAACCCGCTGGAGCCGGCCAACACCAACGAGGTGCAGGGCGGCAAGGTCCTCGACATGATCTTCCGCGGGCTGAAGAAGTACGACCCCGAGACCGGCGAGGCGCAGGACATGCTCGCCGAGAAGATCGAGACCTCCGACTCGCAGAACTTCACCGTCACCGTCAAGGACGGCTGGACCTTCAGCAACGGCGAGAAGGTCACCGCCCAGTCCTTCGTCGACGCCTGGAACTACGGCGCGAGCCTGAAGAACAACCAGCGCAACGCCTACTTCTTCGCGTACATCGACGGCTACGACAAGGTGCACCCCGAGGACGGCGGCGACCAGAGCGCCGACACGCTCTCCGGGCTCAAGGTCACCGGGCCGCTCACCTTCACCGTGAAGCTCAGTCAGAAGTTCTCGACGTTCCCCGACACGCTCGGTTACCCGGCCTTCGCGCCACTGCCCCGCGCCTTCTTCGACGACCACGACGCCTGGCTGCAGAAGCCCATCGGCAACGGGCCGTACATGGTGGACAACTACACCCGCGGCTCCCAGATGTCCCTGCGCACGTGGGAGCAGTACCCGGGTCCCGACAAGGCCCAGAACGGCGGCGTCGACCTGAAGGTCTACACCGACAACAACACGGCCTACACCGACCTGATGGCCGGCAACCTCGACCTCGTCGACGACGTCCCGGCCGCCCAGCTCAGGAACGTCGAGAACGACCTCGGCGACCGGTACATCAACACCCCGGCCGGCATCATCCAGACCCTCGCCTTCCCCTACTACGACGACGACTGGAACAAGTCCGGGTCCGAGAAGGTCCGCAAGGGCCTGTCCATGGCGATCGACCGCAAGCAGATCACCGACACGATCTTCCAGCAGACCCGCACCCCGGCCACCGACTGGACCTCACCGGTCCTCGGCGAGGACGGCGGCTACAAGGCCGGCCTCTGCGGCGACGCCTGCGACTACAACCCCGACGAGGCGAAGAAGCTGGTCAGGGACGGCGGCGGGCTCCCCGGCGGCCAGGTCAAGATCACCTACAACGCCGACACCGGCTCCCACAAGCAGTGGATCGACGCGGTCTGCAACTCCATCAACAACGCCCTGGACAACGACCGCGCCTGCGTCGGCAACCCCGTCGGCACCTTCGCCGACTTCCGCAACCAGATCACCGACCGGAAGATGAGCGGCCCCTTCCGCGCCGGCTGGCAGATGGACTACCCGCTCATCCAGAACTTCCTCCAGCCGCTCTACTACACCAACGCCTCCTCCAACGACGGCAAGTGGTCCAACCAGGAGTTCGACGACCTGATCGACAAGGCCAACGGCCAGACGGACACCGCAGAGGCCATCAAGACCTTCCAGCAGGCCGAGGAGGTCGTCCGCGACAACATGGCCGCCATCCCGCTCTGGTACCAGAACGGCAGCGCAGGCTACTCGGACCGGCTCTCCAACGTGGAGCTCAACCCGTTCAGCGTCCCGGTGTACAACGAGATCAAGGTGAGCTGAGGGGGCGCCATGGGACGCTACGTCGTCCGGCGGCTGCTCCAGATGATCCCGGTCTTCATCGGGGCCACGCTGCTGATCTTCCTGATGGTCAACGTGATGGGCGACCCCATCGCGGGCCTCTGCGGCGACCGGGAGTGCGACCCCGCGACCGCGGCCCGGCTGCGGAAGGAATTCGGCCTCGACAAGCCCGAGTGGCAGCAGTACCTGACCTACATGGGCAACGTCTTCACCGGCGACTTCGGCACCGCCTTCAACGGTCAGCCGGTCACCGAGCTGATGGGGACGGCGTTCCCGGTCACCATCCGGCTCACCATCATCGCGATCCTCTTCGAGATCGTCGTCGGCATCGTCCTCGGCGTCGTCACCGGCCTGCGCCGCGGGCGCCCCGTCGACACCGGGGTGCTGCTGCTCACCCTGGTCGTCATCTCCGTGCCCACCTTCGTCACCGGCCTGCTGCTCCAGCTCCTGCTCGGCGTCAAGTGGGGCTGGATCGACCCGGCCGTCTCCTCCGAGGCGCCCTTCGACGAGCTGATCGTCCCCGGCCTGGTCCTCGCCTCGGTGTCGCTGGCCTACGTCACCCGGCTGACCCGCACCTCCATCGCGGAGAACCGGCGCTCCGACTGCGTCCGCACCGCCATCGCCAAGGGCCTGCCGCGCCACCGGGTCATCACCCGGCACCTGCTGCGCAACTCCCTCATCCCCGTCGTCACCTTCATCGGCACCGACATCGGCGCCCTGATGGGCGGCGCCATCGTCACCGAGCGGATCTTCAACATCCACGGCGTCGGCTACCAGCTCTACCAGGGCATCCTGCGCCAGAACACGCAGACCGTCGTCGGCTTCGTCACCGTCCTGGTCCTCGTCTTCCTCGTCGCCAACCTCGTCGTCGACCTCCTGTACGCCGTGCTCGACCCGAGGATCCGGTATGCCTGAACAGGAGCCGTACGAGTCCGAGCGCGCCATCGCGGGCACCGGCATGGGCGGCACGATGGACCTCGGCGCGAGCGAGGCGGTGACCCTGGAGCAGCAGTCATCAGCCGCCTCCGGCGGACGGGCACCGGGCCCCGACGGCCCCGGCCCACAGGACAAGCCCCGCAGCCTCTGGTCCGACGCCTGGCACGACCTGCGCCGCAACCCCGTCTTCATCATCTCCGCCCTGGTGATCCTCTTCCTGGTCGTCATCTCCGTCTGGCCGTCCCTGATCACCTCCGGCAGCCCCCTCAAGTGCGACCTCGCCAAGGCCCAGGAAGGCTCCCAGTCCGGGCACCCCTTCGGCTTCAACGGCCAGGGCTGCGACGTCTACACCCGCACCGTCTACGGCGCCCGTACGTCGGTGGCGGTCGGCGTCCTCGCCACCCTCGGGGTCGCCGTCCTCGGCAGCGTGCTCGGCGGACTCGCCGGGTTCTTCGGCGGGGCGGGGGACTCGGTGCTGTCCCGGATCACCGACATCTTCTTCGCGATCCCGGTCGTCCTCGGCGGCCTGGTGCTGCTCTCCGTCATCACCAGCAACACCGTCTGGCCCGTCATCGGCTTCATCGTGCTGCTCGGCTGGCCGCAGATCTCCCGCATCGCCCGCGGCTCCGTCATCACCGCCAAGCAGAACGACTACGTCCAGGCCGCCCGCGCCCTCGGCGCCTCCAACTCCCGGCTCCTGCTGCGGCACATCGCGCCCAACGCCGTCGCCCCCGTCATCGTCGTGGCGACCATCGCGCTCGGCACCTACATCTCCCTGGAGGCGACCCTGTCCTTCCTCGGCGTCGGCCTGAAGCCGCCCAGCGTCTCCTGGGGCATCGACATCTCCGCCGCCGCCCCCTACGTCCGCAACGCCCCGCACGCGCTGCTGTGGCCGTCGGGCGCGCTGGCCATCACCGTCCTCGCGTTCATCATGCTCGGCGACGCGGTGCGCGACGCCCTCGACCCGAAGCTGAGGTGAGCCGGCGCCATGCTGCTCGAAGTGCGCGGCCTGCACGTGGAGTTCCACACCCGGGACGGCGTCGCCAGAGCCGTCAACGGCGTCAGCTACGGCGTGGACGCGGGCGAGACCCTGGCCGTCCTCGGCGAGTCCGGCTCCGGCAAGTCCGTCACCGCCCAGACGGTCATGGGCATCCTCGACGTCCCGCCGGGCCGGATCACCTCGGGCGAGGTCCTCTTCGAGGGCCGGGACCTGCTGAAGCTGAAGGAGGAGGAGCGCAGGAAGGTCCGCGGCGCCGAGATGGCGATGATCTTCCAGGACGCGCTGTCGTCGTTGAACCCCGTGCTGACCGTCGGCGCCCAGCTCGCCGAGATGTTCACCGTGCACCGCGGCATGTCCCGCAAGGACGCCCACGCCAAGGCCGTCGAGCTGATGGACCGGGTCCGCATCCCGGCCGCGAAGGAGCGCGTGCGGCAGTACCCGCACCAGTTCTCCGGCGGCATGCGCCAGCGCATCATGATCGCCATGGCGATGGCCCTGGAACCCAAGCTGATCATCGCCGACGAACCGACCACCGCCCTCGACGTCACCGTCCAGGCCCAGGTCATGGACCTGCTCGCGGAACTCCAGCGCGAGCTGCACATGGGCCTCATCCTCATCACCCACGACCTGGGCGTGGTCGCCGACGTCGCCGACAAGATCGCCGTCATGTACGCGGGCCGCATCGTCGAGACCGCCCCGGTCCACGACATCTACAAGAACCCCGCCCACCCCTACACCCGCGGCCTCCTGGAGTCGATTCCGCGCCTGGACCAGAAGGGCCAGGAGCTGTACGCCATCAAGGGCCTGCCGCCCAACCTCACCCGCATCCCGCCCGGCTGCGCCTTCCACCCCCGCTGCCCGATGGCCCAGGACGTCTGCCGCACCGACGTACCGCCGCTGTACGACGTCACCGACTCGGACGCGGAGCGGGGCAGCGCCTGCCACTTCTGGAGGGAGTGCCTGCATGGCTGAGCCGATCCTTCAGGTCACCGGCCTCGTCAAGCACTACCCGCTGACCACCGGCATCCTCTTCAAGAAGCAGGTCGGCGCGGTCAAGGCGGTCGACGGCGTCGACTTCCACCTCGACCGCGGCGAGACCCTCGGCATCGTCGGCGAGTCCGGCTGCGGCAAGTCCACAGTCGCCAAGATGCTGGTCAACCTGGAGCGCCCGACGGCCGGCGAGATCCGCTACAAGGGCGAGGACATCACCAAGCTCTCGGGCCGCGCGTTGAAGTCCGTACGCCGGAACATCCAGATGGTCTTCCAGGACCCCTACACCTCCCTCAACCCCCGCATGACGGTCGGCGACATCATCGGCGAGGCCTACGACATCCACCCGGAGGTGGCGCCGAAGGGCGACCGGCGGAAGCGCGTCCAGCAACTCCTGGACGTGGTCGGCCTGAACCCCGAGTACATCAACCGCTACCCCCACCAGTTCTCCGGCGGCCAGCGCCAGCGCATTGGCATCGCGCGCGGCCTCGCCCTGCGCCCGGAGATCATCGTCGCCGACGAACCGGTCTCGGCCCTCGACGTGTCGGTCCAGGCACAGGTGATCAACCTGATGGCCCGGCTCCAGGACGAGTTCGACCTGTCCTACATCTTCATCGCGCACGACCTGTCGATCGTCCGGCACATCTCGGACCGGGTCGGCGTGATGTACCTGGGCCGCATCGTGGAGACGGGCAGGGATGCGGAGATCTACGACCATCCCACGCACCCCTACACCCAGGCCCTGCTGTCCGCCGTACCGGTGCCCGACCCGGAGGCCCGGGAACACCGGGAGCGGATCATCCTGACCGGCGACGTCCCGTCCCCGACGAACATCCCCTCCGGCTGCCGCTTCCGCACCCGCTGCTGGAAGGCGAAGGAGCGGTGCGCGCTGGAGGTGCCCGCCCTGGCCGTCCCCGCCGAGTTCCGCTCGGTCTCCGGGCCCGCGGCCCACGACTCGGCGTGCCACTTCGCTGAGGAGAAGCAGGTGGTTCCGCCGGAGGGCGAGGGCAGCGGGCCGGAGTGACATCGCGGTGCTACCCCAGAGACCGCTTCAGGAAGTCCACCTGGAGCAGCAGCAGGTTCTCGGCGACCGACTCCTGCGGGGTCATGTGCGTGACGCCGGACAGCGGCAGCACCTCGTGCGGGCGGCCGGCGGCCAGCAGGGCCGAGGACAGGCGCAGGGAGTGCGCGACCACCACGTTGTCGTCCGCCAGCCCGTGGATGACCATCATCGGGCGGTGCGGCTCGGCGGCGTCCACCAGCCCGGCGTCGTCGATCACCGAGTTGCGGCGGTAGACGTCCGGCTGCTCGCCGGGGTCACCGAGGTACCGCTCCTGGTAGTGGGTGTCGTAGAGCCGCAGGTCGGTGACCGGCGCCCCGACCACCGCCGCGTGGAAGACGTCGGGCCGGCGCAGGGCCGCCAGCGCGGCCAGGTAGCCGCCGAAGGACCAGCCGCGCACGGCCACCCGGCCGAGGTCGAGCGGGAAGTCGGCGGCGAGCGCCTGGAGCGCGTCGACCTGGTCCTGGAGCACGACCGCGGCCACGTCGTCCTTGATGGACTTCTCCCAGGCGGGGGAGTGCCCCGGAGTGCCCCGCCCGTCGGCGACGATCACCGCGAACCCCTGGTCGGCGAACCACTGCGAGGTGAGGTGGGCGTTGTGCGCCGCGACCACCCGCTGGCCGTGCGGGCCACCGTACGGGTCCAGGAGCACGGGGAGGAGGGTGTCACCGTGGTAGTCCGTTGGCATAAGCACGGCGCACGGGACAGAGCGTGCGCCCCCTCGGGTGAGCGTCACGCGCGGGGACAAACCGGGGTGTTCGGCATACGAGGTGACGGTGGCCGCCGTCTTGCCGTCCCGCAGAACCTGCACCTGGGCCCCCGGCCGCTCCAGCGTCGCGGAGACGAGAACGGTCACGCCCCCGGAGCGCGCCGCTGTGTGCACGCCGGGCTCCTGCGAGATGCGCTCCATGCCGAGTTCGTTCACCCGGTAGACGTGCACCTCGCCCGTCTCCGGGTCGGCGGCCTCCTCGCCCGCCGACGCCGAGACCAGCACGTCGTCGTCCCCGACGTCCAGGACCGCCCGCAGATGCAACTGGCCTCCGGTCAGCAGCCGTTCACCGACCGCCAGTACGCGCGCACCCCCTTCGTCGACGATCCGCACCAACTGCCCGGACGGGCTCCAGCAGGGCACGCCGGGGAAGAGTTCCAGCCAAATTGGATCTTCGTCGGCGTGCACCATCCGGGTCGTCCCGGACGCGGTGTCCACGGCCAGGAACAACTGGCTGCGCTGGTCGCGCGCCTGTACGAGAAGGAGCGGCGCACCCGACGCTGACCAGTGCACTCGCGCCAGATACGGATACCGCGCCCGGTCCCACAGAACCTCCGTGCGCCCCCCGTCAAGCCCGAAGACGAACAGTCGTACGTCCGCGTTGGCGGTGCCGGCCGCCGGGTACGGCACGTGTTGTGGATCACGCTCGGGGCGGGCCGGGTCGGAGATCCACCAGCGCTGCACGGGCGTGTCGTCCACCCGCGCCACCAGCAGCCGGTCCGAATCCGGGCCCCACCAGAAGCCCCGGCTGCGGCCCATCTCCTCGGCGGCGACGAACTCGGCGAGCCCGTACGTGACGCCCTCGCCGTCCGCCTCGGCCAGGGCCCTGTCCCCGTCCCCCTCGGCGCCCACGACCCGCAGGCCGCCCTGCGCGACGTAGGCGATGTGCCGGCCGTCGGGGGAGGGGCGGGGGTCGATCACCGGTCCGGGCGTGGACAGTTCGCGGGCGGTGCCGGCCCGCAGTCCGGCCGCGAACAGCCGCCCGGAGAGGGCGAAGGAGGCCAGCTCGACCGCCGAGTCGGTGGCGTGACCGACGATGCCCGCACCTCCCTCACGGCTGCGCTCGCGCCGTGCCCGTTCCTCGGGCGACAGGGCCTCCTCGGCACCGCCGAGGAGGGCGCGCGGGTCGGCGGCGACGCGCTCCGTGCCCTCGTCGACGTCGAGAACCCAGAGGGAGTTGGCCCGGTCCGTGCCGGTGCCGGAGCGCAGGAAGGCGACCCGTGAACCGTCGGGTGCCACGGTGAACGAACGCGGCGCGCCGAGCGTGAACCGCTGGGTGCGGGCGTGCCGTTTGGGGAAGGAGTCGGACTCGGTCGTCATGCCTCGACCATATTGGCCATGCGCCCCCTTGTGCGGCCGTGCGCCCGAGAGATGCGCACGCACGGATAGTTATGATCACTAGCGCATAGTGGGTACCAACCCCCGACCCCTCATGTCCCTGGGCCTATTGGAGGTGAGCCGCCGTGGCACTCTCGATTTCGGCGGTTGTGCTGCTGGCGATCATCGTCTTCCTGCTGGTCAAGAAATCCGGCCTGAAGGCGGGGCACGCGGTGGTGTGCATGCTGCTCGGCTTCTACCTGGCTTCCTCGACCGTCGCGCCCACGATCAGTGAGCTGACGACGAACATCGCGGGGATGATCGGGAGCATCAACTTCTGACGGCGGCGGCGAGGAAGGCGACCCAGGCCTCCGACGTCAGTGCGAGTCGGGGGCCGACGTCCGGCAGGTTCTTGGAGTCGCGGACGTGGACGGTGCGGGGTTCGACGGCGATCTCCACGCAGGAGTCGCCCTCACTGCTGCTGCTGTAGCTGCTCTTGAACCACGCCAGGCCGGTCTTGCGGATCATGTCTCCCCCAGCAGTCGTTCGATGAACGCGGCCGACTCACGCGGCGTGAAGGCCTGCGCCCGGATGATGCCATACCGGAGTTCCAGGATACGTAGCTGCCGGGGCTCCGAGACCGGTCGGCCGTAAGCCACCACCGGCGAACGTCCCACCATCGACCCGTCCTGGAACTTCAGCACCTCGATCCCGCCCGCCAGACCGGCGTGCTCCTCGCGGTCCGTCGGCATCACTTGCAACTCGACGTTCCGCATCTGCCCCACTTCCAGCAGGTGCTCCAACTGGTTGCGCAGACGCGTCCTCCCGCCCAGCGGGCGCCTGAGTGTCCACTCCTCCAGGACGAAGCTGAGTTCGGGTGCCGGATCCCGCTCGAAGACGGCTTTGCGAGCCACGCGCGCGGCGATGAACTGCTCCACCTCGTCCACCGAGTACGCGGGGCGCCGCATCAGCAGCAGTCCGCGCGCGTACTCCGGCGTCTGCAACAACCCGTGCACGTTCAACGGGTCGTACAACTGCATCTCCACCGCCCGCGCCTCCATCTGCGCGAGATCCCGCACCTTCTTCGGGTACCTGACCTTCCGCACGTCCTCCTTCATCGCGGCGATGAGCCCACCCGCGTCCAGGACCCGGTCCGCCGTGTCCAGGTAGTCGAGCCGGGGGATCCGCTTACCGCCCTCGACCTTGTAGACCAGGTCCTCTCCGTACCCGACCGCCACCGCGAACTCGGCGGCCCGCATCCCCGCCGCCTCGCGCCGCAGCTTCAGCTGCCGCCCCACCGTGGCGATCACGGCGAGGGCCCAGTCGTCGTTGGGGTCCACCTCCCACCCCGGCTCGTCCAACTGTTCCGTCTGTTCCGTCTGTTCCGTCTCGACGTCCACCGACATGTCGCGCCCCTCCGTACTCCCGTGCCGTACTGCCACGCCTTACCCAGGTCAACGCCACCGACAGCCCGGACGGCACTGGACAAACCCTGGACAGCCCCGGACAGGGGTCCTCAGGCCTCAGGCACCGGAACCCGCATCCACGTGCTTCGGTGCCGCAAGCGGCCAAAGACCAAGAAAGGAGAGGGAAAACACCCAACCAAGCCCCACCCCTCCCGCCCGTGGCCAAAGCTCACTCGGGCGGGTGAACATCCCCGGCTCGGCTGGATTTCGTGGCGGCCGAGGCTCCACGCTCAGCGCAAGACAACAGCAGACATGCGACGGCCCCCGCCGGGACGGCAATCCCAATGCGAGGGCCTGACCACCGAGGAAGACAAGGACTTCCCGATGGATACGCAGAACCCTAGCGTGCCCCCGCACGCCCAGGCCCGTTTCGCGGGCAACAAGCACCCGAACCGGCGGCGTTCCCGCACCGGCGGGTTGGTCCACGACAACACCCGCCACACCACCCGCTTCACGGTGGTCGGCAACCACCTGGCACAGCACCCCGAACTGTCCCTGCTCGCGATCGGGCTCGGTCTCCATCTCCAGTCGCTGCCCAAGGGCGCCCAGGCCGACATCAAGACCCTCGCCGCCCGCTTCCCCGAGGGAGCCACCCGTATCTCCGCCGCCCTGCGCGAACTGGAAGCCCACGGCTACCTGCGCCGGGAACGCGTACGCGCCCCCGACGGCCGCATCGTCACCCGCACGGTCTCCTGTAACCAGCCCGCGGCGGCCCGCCCGGCGTACGAGCCGCGAGGAGGGAGGGAGAGGCGGCCCGAGAAGCGCGAGACACGCAGGGCGCCCAAACCGCTCCCCGCCGTGCCACGCCCCTCGTTTCCTGCCTCGGCCCTGTTGGAGAGTGCCACCGAACTTCTCGCGGGTCTGCGGGGGCTGGATTCCCGCTTGCTCCTCTCTGCCTGCGACACGGCCCACCTGGCCCCCGGCGTCGCGGCCTGGCTGGAGCGCGAGGTCAGCCCGGCAGCCGTACGCCACGCCCTGACCACCGACCTGCCGCCCGAGGGGCTACGACGGCCCGCCGCCTTCCTCGCCCACCGGCTCACGGCACGGCTGCCACTCCCGCCCCCGTTCCGTGCACCGACCGCGCCACCGCCCGTGCGGCACCCCCTGCGGAACTGCGACGACTGCGACCGCGCCTTCCGCGCCCCAGGACCAGGCCGCTGCCGCGACTGCCGAACCGATCACTTGGAGGCCGCCTAGCATGAACGTGACGATCCTTGCCCGAGCCCGTGGGCACAGACGACGAGGAGTGAGCGCCATGACCGTCGCATCCGACAACGCGCAGCAGGGCGCCTCCCACCTCTACCGGGTCATGAGGGATGTCGTGCAGTCGACGGACGACGTCCTCCCCGGAAAGTTCGAGATCACCAAGGAAGGGATCGTGCACGACATGATGTCGCCGGGAGGCCCGCACGAGGTTACGGCCGCGCATGTCAGTCGGCGTCTGGAGAGAGTGATGCCGGACGAGTTGCTGGCTCACAATGGCACGCCCGACGTAGAGGACGTGTCCGAGGGGATCCTGCGACACCCGGATGTCATGGTGATTGCCTGGAACGATCTCAACGTCGAAGGATCGATCGACCCCCGGACAGTCGTCGCCGCCATCGAGATCGTCTCCCGCTCCAATCCCGACAATGACTGGTCGGGCAAGTTGCGCGACTACCCCTTGCTCGGCATCCCCGTCTACGCGATCTTCGACCCCCGCACCGGAACCGGCGCCGTCTTCACCGACATCCACGCCACCCCGGACGGCCCTCGCTACGCCACCCGCAAGGATTTCGTCTACGGCGAAGAGGTCACCGTAGCGGAATGGACGATCTCCACGGCCGGTCTCCCGCGTTACAGGGACGAGGACGCGGCCTCATAGGGTGGCCCCATGAAGGCACTCCCCGCCCGGCGTCTGCTGCTGGTGCACGCGCACCCGGACGACGAGTCGATCAACAACGGCGTCACCATGGCCAGGTACGCCGCCGAAGGCGCCCACGTGACGCTGGTGACCTGCACCCTCGGTGAGCTGGGGGAGGTCATCCCGCCGGAGCTGGCGCACCTGTCCGGTGCCGTCCTGGGCGGACACCGCAGGGGCGAGCTGGCGGCCGCGATGCGCGCGCTCGGCGTCGAGGACTTCCGGCTGCTCGGCGGGCCGGGCCGGTTCGCGGACTCCGGGATGATGGGCCTGTCCGACAACGACGACCCCGGCTGCCTGTGGCAGGCGGACGTCGACGCCGCCGCCGCGCTCCTCGTCGAGGTGATCCGCGAGGTACGCCCCCAGGTGCTCGTCACCTACGACCCCGACGGCGGCTACGGCCACCCCGACCACATCCAGGCCCACCGCATCGCCATGCGGGCGGTGGAACTGGCCGCCGAGGCGGGCTGCCCGGTCGAGAAGGTGTACTGGAACCGCGTCCCGCGCTCCTTCGCCGAGGACGGCTTCACCCGCCTCCGGGCCGACCTGCCGGGCACGCCGTTCGACAGGGCGGCCGGCGTCGAGGACGTACCGGGCATCGTCGACGACGAGAAGATCACCACCGAGATCCACGGCGAGGGCACCGCGTACGCCGCCGCCAAGGCCGCCGCGATGCGCGAGCACGCCACGCAGATCACGGTCGCCGGACCGTACTTCGTCCTCTCCAACGACCTGGCCCAGCCGGTCCTCACCACCGAGTACTACGAGCTGGTGCGCGGTGAGCGGGGCGGTGCCGGGGTCGAAAGTGATCTCTTCGCCGGGATCAGTGCCATCGAGAACGAGGAGGCGTCGTGAGCGGACGCACCAGGCCCACCACCTCCACCCTGGCCCAGCCCCTGCGCCCGCCCTCGCTCGGCCGCGCCGCCCTCTACGTGGGGCTTTTCGTACTCGGCGCCGTGATCGGCGTCGCCGGGGCGCTGCTGCAGCCGGCCTGGTTCCCCGGCGGGCTGCTGCTGGCGCTGGCCGCCGAGGCCGGGCTGTGTCTCGGGGCGGGCCGTGCCGTGGGGCGCCGGGGCGGGGCCGTCGCGCCGGCCGCGGGCTGGGCGCTCGCCGTGGTGCTGCTCACCACCAGCCGTCCGGAGGGCGACTTCGTGTTCGCGGCCGGCAGCGGCTCCTATCTCTTCCTGCTCGGCGGGATCGCCGTTGCTGTGATGTGCGCCACCCTGGCGCCGGTACGGCAACCGGACGGCGAAGCTGTCCGACTTCGCAAGTGACGTACTACTTCGCCGTTGTGCGCGCGTGCGAGTCCGGTGTGGGTTTCCCCGGCGGTCACGGGATACGCGTGAGAGGTGGCCAGTATGGTGGTGCGCGCCGCCGAGCCGCCCGCTCTGAAGGGGTGACGGGCGGCGGAGCCAACCGGGAGAACCTGCCTTGAGTCGTGAAACTGACAGTTCGTCCTCCGGGCCCCACGGGCGCGGCGGAGCCGCCTACCCGTCGGGCACCCCGCCCTACGGGACACCCACGGCTTCCGACGCCGGTGCGGACGCGGGCCGTTCGGCCGCGCGACCGGAGGAGCGCAAGACCGAGACGACGCTGACGACCCGTATCCGGATCAACATCCCCGGGTCCCGGCCCATCCCGCCGGTCGTCGTGCGCAAGCCCGTCACGGCCGCCGAGGGCGCCGCGGGCGACGCGGAGACGACGGCCGAGCAGCCCGCGCCGAGCGCGGCCACGCCCACGAGCGCGCCCGAGGCTCCCGCCGAGCCCGCCGCGTCCGCCGAGGAGAAGCCGACCAGCGACTGGTTCGCGCCCCGCAAGTCCGGTCCCGGCAAGGGCGCTCAGGGCGGCGGCTCCACCAACGGCGCGGGTCTGCCCGGCGGTTCGGGCCCGGCGACCGGTGCACCCGGCGGCACGCCCGGCGCGGGCGCGTCCGGTGGCGGTGCGCGGCCGGGGGGCGGCAGCGGCCGTCCCGGTGGCGTCGTCGGCTCCATGAACGTGCCCGGCGGCCCCCGGCCCGGCTCCACGAACGGCGCCGGTCTCCCCGGGGCGACCGGCGGCCCCGTGGCGCCCGGCCACGGCGGAGGCACCGGTTCCTTCGACGTGACCGAGGCGCTGGCGGCCGGACCGCTCGGCGGCAACGGCGCCCGCCCCGGCACCGGCCCCGGCGGCGAGCCGCGCCGCGACGACCTGCCGTACTTCTCCGGTGACGGACCGGGCGCCCGGGGCGCCGGCCCGAACGGGCAGTCCCCCTACGGCGGCGGCTCGGGCCCCGCGGGTCCGACCGGCGGCCCGGTCACCGGGGAGGGTCGGCTGGCGCCGCCCCCGGTGGGCGACCTCGGCGATCTCGGTGACTTCGGCGCCCCCCGGGCGGCCGGGGCGGCCGGGGGACCCACAGCGCCCCCGGCACAGCGCGGGCCCGCGCCGACCGGCATACGGGGTCCCGGGGGACCCGGAGGGCCCTCCGGCGTACGGGGACCCGGTGGACCCGTTGGTCCCGGGGGACCCGGAGGACCCGGCGCCCCCGGCAGGGCGCAGGGCACCGGCACCGGCCCCGGCGGCGGGCTCAGCGACGACACCGCGATCCTCACCCCGCAGAAGCCGGCCCCCGAGCCGGGCACCCCGGGCTACGGCAACCCGGACAACATCTCCGGCAACACCGTCACCAGCGGCATCCCCGTCGTACCGAGCGACCGCAACGCGCCGTTCCAGGGCCCCGCCGGCGACGGACCCCTGCCGCACACGCCCCCCAGGCTGCCCGAACCGGTCTCCACGCCCCCGGCGAGCTCCGCCAAGCCCGCCAAGAAGAAGAGGCGCGGCAAGCTGCCGCTGCTCGTCGGCGGCCTGGTCGTGGTCGCCGGTGTCACCTACGGCGCCGGCCTGCTGATGAACCGCTCCGACGTGCCCAAGGGCACCACCGTGCTCGGCGTCGACATCGGCGGCGGCACGCGCGACGACGCCGTCGAGAAGCTGGACGACACCCTCGGCGCCCGCGCGGGCAAGCCGCTGAAGCTCACGGTGGGCGGCGAGACCGTCTCCCTCAAGCCGGACCAGGCCGGACTCCAGCTCGACTCGCAGGCCACCGCCAGCGCGGCGGCGAAGAGCGACTACAACCCGGTCTCCGTCATCGGCTCGCTCTTCGGGCAGAAGCGCGTCGTGGACCCGGTCATGCCGGTCGACGAGGAGAAGCTGCACGCCGCCCTGGAGGACGCGGCGGGCGGCGCCGGATCGGTGACCGAGGGCACGGTCAAGTTCGAGTCCGGCAAGGCCGTCCCCGTGTACGGCAAGGCCGGTCAGGGCATCGACGCGGCCAAGTCGACCGAGTCCGTGCAGGCCGCGTACCGCGCTCAGGTGGAGACCGGCACCGCCACCGCGGTGAACGTGCCGACCACCAGCCGGCAGCCGACGGTCTCCAAGGCCGAGGTCGACCGGATCATGAAGGAGTTCGCCGAGCCGGCCATGTCGGGCATAGTCACGGTCAAGGCGAGCGGGGCCGAGGTCAAGTTCAGCCCGGAGAAGTCGCTCTGGAAGTTCCTCGGCGTCACGGCCGTCGGCGGCAAGCTGGTCGACAAGCCCGATCTGAACGCCCTCAAGGGCCTCTACGGCCAGACGTTCGACGGCGTCCTCATCACCCGCGCCAACGGCAAGAAGACGCCCGTCACCCCCGAGGACGTCTACGGCGCCCTGCGCCAGGCCCTGAAGAGCAAGACCGACCGCGTGGCCGTCATCGAGACGAACCCCACCTGACGCACTCCACGAGGGGGGCGCCGGGCCCCCCTCGCAGGGCCGACTGGAGCGCCCCGACAGGGGCGCGGGGAACTGCGCGACCAGCCACGTCGCACGCGGCAGCCGCAAAACCACAGAACCTCCACGGCGCGCAGGCGAAAACTCAGTTCAGCCTCGCGCGAGCGGCCCGCGCCTCCCCTCGAACCTCCTCCGCGACCCCCTCGTCCACCGCCCCCACAACCTCCGCATACGCCTCCAACTCCCCGGCCCCCGCCGAGAACTCCCCCCGCCGCACCAACAGCCGCGCCCGTTCGTACCGCAACCGCGCCGCATGCGCCGGCAGCAGCAGCGCCAGCTCGATCGCCCACAGCCCCACGGCCGACTGCTCCGGCCGCCCCGCCGCCCACGCCCGGATGTTGTTCAGCACCCGCGCCACCACCTCCAACGGTGCCGCGGGCTCCAGCATCGACGGCCGCAGCCCCGCCCCCGTCGCCCCGGCGACCAGCACCTCCGCGTCCTCGCCGCCGAGCACCCGGCCGCCGTCGAAGGGATCGGCGAGCACCCGCTCCTCCTCCGGGCCGTACTCCGGCCCGAACCCGACCACGAAGTGCCCCGGCAGCGCGACCCCGTACACCGGCGCCCCCGCCCGCCGGGCGACCTCCAGCCACACCACCGACAGCATGATCGGCAGCCCGCGCCGCCGCCGCAGCACCTCGTGCAGCAGGGACGACTCCAGCCGCTGGTAGTCCGCGGCCACCCCGTGGAACCCGTACCGCTCGCCGAGCAGATCCCGCAGCGCCACCGCCCAGGCCCGCGGCGAACCCGGCCGGAAGGGCAGCTCCCCGGCCAGCCGGTCCAGCTCCACCTGCGCGGCGTCGAGACCCGCCTCGTCCAGCGCCCCGTCCGCCTCCGCGCCCAGCAGCAGGCACAGCGTGGCCAGGTCCGGCCGCTCGGACCGCGCCTCCTCGGCGAACCGGCGCCGCACCTCGGCGGAGCGCTCCGGCGAGGGCGGCCGCACGTGCCCCGTCACGGCGTCTCCGTCCCGGCGCTGGCGGGCTCCCGGTAGTGGTGGTACGCGTGGTGCGCCGAGAAGCCCATCCCGGCGTACAGCGCCCGCGCAGCGGCGTTGTCCGTCTCCACCTGGAGCCACGCCGCCGACGCGCCCTCGTCCAGCGCCCGCCGGGCCAGGGCGGCCATCACGGCGGTCGCGAGTCCCCGGCGCCGCTGCGCGGGGTCCACCTCGACGGCCGCGAAGGAGGCCCACCGCCCGTCCACCACACACCGCCCGACCGCGGCCGGGGCGTCCGCGCCGGGCACCGTGGCGAACCAAACCGAGGGACCGCCGCCCAGCACCCGCAGGGCCACGTCACTGACGCCTTTGCGCTGGTAGCGGGCCAGCCAGGCGTCGTCCGCGTCCCGGGACAGGACCACCCCGGCGCCCTCGGTCAGGTCGGCCACCGGCGCCAGCGCGCCGGTCCACACCTCGGCCGACACCTCCCGCACCCAGCCCCGCCGCTCCAGCTCCGCGCACAGCCGCTCCTGCGTGCCCTCGGCACCGGTGGCGGTCTGCACGTACGCGGGCAGCCCGCGAGCGCCGTACCAGCGTCGTACGGCGCTCAGCGCGTCGTCGAGCGGCAGCCCCGGATCGCCGAGCGGGAGCACGGAGTTGGCCCGCCGTGTGAAGCCGGCGGCCGCCCGCAGCTGCCACTCGCCGAGCCACTCGCTCTCGACGGGCGGCCAGGCCCGCGCCGCGATCCGCGCCAGCTCCTCGTACGACGCGGCGGGACCGCGCCGGCGCGCGGGCGCGGGCGGCACGACCTTCCCGGCGACCAGCGCGGACTCCGCGACACGTACCGACTCGCCACTCTTCCGTGTGATCAGCAGCACACCGTTGGTCCACGATGTGAGAACACCGACCGTGTCGGTGAACTTCTCACCCGCGCCACCCGGTTCGCTCAAGCTCCGTACGGAGACTCGTTTGCCCACGTCAGAAGCGGTGACACGGACCTCAAGACGCCCGGCGGCAGAGATTTCCACGGGTCTGTCCACCCCTCCTGTTCGGATCATGCCCAAGAACGGAGATACTAGGGGCGGGCATCGACGACGCCGCGCTCCCGCGCGCCAGGCGGCGGAGCCTGAGGAGGCCCGCCGGCGCCCTATCGAGGAGGAACGACAGCGTGACCTACGTCATCGCGCAGCCTTGTGTCGACTTGAAGGACAAGGCGTGCATCGAAGAGTGCCCGGTCGACTGCATCTACGAGGGCCAGCGGTCCTTGTACATCCACCCGGACGAATGCGTCGACTGTGGTGCCTGTGAGCCGGTCTGCCCGGTCGAGGCGATCTTCTACGAAGACGACACTCCGGAGGAGTGGAAGGACTACTACAAGGCGAACGTCGAGTTCTTCGACGAGCTCGGCTCGCCGGGCGGCGCCAGCAAGCTGGGCCTGATCGAGCGCGATCACCCCTTCGTCGCCGCGCTGCCGCCGCAGAACCAGTAAGAGCGGCCCGCACTCGCGCCGCCTCGGTCCCGTACGGCCTGATCACCCCGATCGGCGCCGCACGGGACCGAGGCGTTTGCCGTACCGGGCGCTCACGAGGAAAGGGAGCCACCCACCGTGTCCGCAGTCTCCGACCGCCTTCCCACCTTCCCCTGGGACAAGCTGGAGCCGTACAAGAAGACGGCCGCGGCCCATCCCGACGGCATCGTCGACCTCTCCGTCGGCACGCCCGTCGACCCGGTCCCCGAGCTGATCCAGAAGGCCCTGACCGACGCGGCGGACTCTCCGGGCTACCCGACCGTCTGGGGGACCCCGGCACTGCGCGACGCGATCACCGGCTGGGTGGAGCGCCGCCTCGGCGCCCGCGACGTCACCCACCGCCACGTGCTCCCCATCGTCGGCTCCAAGGAACTCGTCGCCTGGCTCCCGACCCAGCTGGGCCTCGGCCCCGGCGACCGGGTGGCCTTCCCCCGCCTGGCCTACCCGACCTACGAGGTCGGCGCGCGCCTGGCCCGCGCGGAGTACGAGGCCTACGACGATCCGACCGACCTGGATCCGGCGGGCCTGAGGCTGCTGTGGCTCAACTCGCCGTCGAACCCGACCGGCAGGGTGCTGTCGAAGGCGGAGCTGACCCGGATCGTGGCCTGGGCCCGCGAGCACGGCGTCCTCGTCGTCTCCGACGAGTGCTACCTGGAGCTGGGCTGGGAGGCCGCCCCGGTCTCCGTCCTGCACCCGGACGTCAACGGCGGTTCGTACGACGGTCTGGTGGCCGTGCACTCGCTCTCCAAGCGGTCCAACCTCGCCGGATACCGCGCGGCCTTCCTGGCCGGCGACCCGGCGGTCCTGGGTCCGCTGCTGGAGATCCGCAAGCACGGCGGCATGATGACGTCGGCGCCGACGCAGGCGGCCGTCGTGGCGGCCCTCGGCGACGACGAGCACGTGCGCGTCCAGCGCGAGCGGTACGCGGCCCGCCGCACGGTCCTGCGCGAGGCCCTGCTCGGTCACGGCTTCCGTATCGAGCACAGCGAGGCCAGCCTCTACCTCTGGGCCACCCGCGACGAGTCCTGCTGGGACACGGTCGCCCACCTGGCCGAACGCGGCATCCTGGTGGCCCCGGGCGACTTCTACGGCCCCGCCGGCGAGAACTTCGTCCGGGTGGCCCTGACGGCAACGGACGAACGCATCCGAACAGCGACGGCCCGCCTGAAGTCCTGACGCCTTGGCGGCCTGGCGCCCCGGCTGTGGGCAGTCGTTCCGCAGGGCGGAACGGGTGGGCACAGCCACCGACGCCGGGCCACGGCCAACACACGCCCACCGCACCGACGTAGGCAAGCAAAAACGCCGGGACCCAGGCAGAAGAACCTGGGCCCCGGCGCCGCACAAGCCCGGCGCTAGCCGACCGGCAGCCCACCCGTGCCCAGCGCGTCCGTCGGCAGCCCACCCTTCGTGGCGGTCTGCGCCGTGTCACCGACGATGTCCCCGGCGGACCCCGCCACGTCCCCGGCGGCGTTCTGCGCGGCCGGGGTGGCCTCCTTGACGACCGAGCCACCGGTCTTGCCGGCGGTCGGCACGGCCTTCTGGACGGTCTTGCCGCCGGTCTCGCCCGCGGTCTCGGTCACGTTCTGGGCGGCGGAGTCCACGGTGTTGCCGACGTTCGCGCCGTCCAGGGCGGTCAGTCCCCCGAGGTTCGGGGTGGCGGGCAGTTCGGGAGCCGCGCTGGCGGAGCCGGCCGCACCGACCCCGGCGGCCGCTCCCGCAGCGACGAGCAGCGCGGCACGGGCGATCCGGCGGGTCAGGGGGAGGGACATGATGCTCCTTCGACGGAAGTCAACTGGTGAGGTACCGACCGTTCCCGGCGAGTGATCCACCGGGCTCGGACGCAGTGACTACCGCTCGAAGGCCACGAAGGTTGCGGCGGCACAACGTAAAGAGTTGGCAATGCGTCGCATTATCAGGTGCACAGAAAAACGGGCAAAAGGGCTCCGGTCGGAAAGTCTGCCGAATCCTTACAGCCCTTGATTTCCCCGGGCTCCGGAGTGCTCGGCGGTGACCACGCGAAAAGGCGTGCCCCGCGTCGACCCGAGGCCCGCGCGGGTAACCCGCGGGAGTGACGGATCGTACGGGTGACCGCTACCGCATGGACGTGATCCGCACCGCACCCGCGGCCCGCTCCGCGCCCTGGGCGCCGCCGGTGCCCGACGGGGCCCACTTGCTGTCGGTGTTGCCCGCGGTCCACTCCCGGCCCGCGTAGGAGACCCGCTCGACGTGGAGCGAGGAGGCGTTGGCGACCGCCCAGTGCGCCAACTGCCAGCCACGCTGCCGCGGGTCCTCCCCGGCGTCCGCGGCGGCGCCGGCGGTCACGGGCAGCGTCACGGTCCGCTCGTCGCCACGGCCACCGGTGCCGGAGGCGGCGGACGGCGCCGCCGAGGCGTCGCCCACCGTCGCGCCGACCGGCTGGAACACCGCGCGCCCGAAGTCCCGCACCAGCGCCGCGCGTACCGCGTCCGGCCCCTTCTCCCGCGTCGCGCCGGGGCGTCCGTCGCAGGTCAGGGTCGCCGCGGACCGTCCGGTCAGGGCGGCCGCGAGCAGGGTGGCGTCCGGCTCGTGCTTGGCGTACGCGTCGGGGAAGGCGCTGCGCTGCACCCGCTGGGCGGCGTCGGTCAGTTCGAGGTCCTGGTAGCCGGGGATCTCGACCAGGTGGTCGTAGAACAGGCCCGCCGAGTACGCCGGGTCCATGATCTTCTCCGGCGTGCCCCAGCCCTGTGAGGGGCGCTGCTGGAACAGGCCGAGCGAGTCCCGGTCGCCGTGGTCGAGGTTGCGCAGCGTGGACTCCTGCAACGCGGTCGCCAGCGCTATCGTCACCGCCCGCTCCGGCAGCTTGCGCGCGGTGCCCACGGCGGTGATCGTCGCCGCGTTCACCGCCTGCTCGGGCGTGAACTCGTACGTCGTCCGGTCACCCCCGGCGGAGACCACCTTGCAGCCGGGAGCGCCCGCGCCCCCGGTGACGTACTGCACCGCGAGATAACCGGCGACGGCGAACAGGGCCATGGCGGCCGCCCCGGAACGGACGAGGCGGCCACGGCGCTTGGGCGGCTGGGAGGGCTGAAGCACGCGTACAAGGTACTGGAGGGTAGGGTCCGGTGTACGCCGGGTACGCACAGTGCCCGAAAGGGCAGGGGCGTTAGGGTCGGAACCATGGCCGACACCCCGCTTGACCTCGCCCTGGACGCCGCGGAGCTTACCGCGCGGCTCGTCGACTTCCGCTCCGAGAGCGGCACCGAGAAGCCGCTGGCGGACGCGGTCGAGAGCGCCCTGCGCGCCCTGCCGCACCTGACGGTCGAGCGGTACGGCAACAACGTCGTCGCGCGGACGGACCTCGGCCGTGCGGAGCGCGTGATCCTGGCCGGTCACATCGACACCGTCCCCATCGCGGACAACGTGCCCTCCCGGCTCGACGAGGACGGCGTCCTGTGGGGCTGCGGCACCTGCGACATGAAGGCGGGCGTCGCGGTGCAGCTGCGCATCGCGGCCACCGTCCCGGCCCCCAACCGCGATCTGACCTTCGTCTTCTACGACAACGAGGAGGTCGCCGCCGACCTGAACGGCCTGAAGCACGTCGCCGAGGCGCATCCCGAGTGGCTGGAGGGCGACTTCGCGGTGCTCCTCGAACCGTCGGACGGCCAGGTGGAGGGCGGCTGCCAGGGCACCCTGCGGGTGCTGCTCAGGACGACGGGGGAGCGGGCGCACTCGGCACGGAGCTGGATGGGCTCCAACGCGATCCACGCGGCCGCCCCGATCCTCGCCCGCCTGGCCGCGTACGAGCCCCGCTACCCCGTGATCGACGGCCTGGAGTACCGCGAGGGCCTGAACGCGGTCGGCGTCACGGGCGGGGTCGCGGGCAACGTCATCCCCGACGAGTGCGTGGTCACGGTCAACTTCCGCTACGCCCCCGACCGCAGCCCCGAGGACGCCCTCGCCCACGTGCGCGAGGTCTTCGCGGACTGCGGGGTGGCCGAGTTCGTGGTCGACGACCACAGCGGCGCGGCCCTGCCCGGCCTGTCCCACCCGGCCGCGGCGGCCTTCATCGAGGCGGTGGGCGGCACCCCGCAGCCCAAGTACGGCTGGACCGACGTGTCCCGCTTCTCGGCGCTCGGCGTACCGGCCGTGAACTACGGCCCGGGCAACCCGCACCTGGCGCACAAGCGGGACGAACGGGTCGAGGTGGCGAAGATCCTCGCGGGCGAGGAGCGCCTGCGGTCCTGGCTGACGGCTTGATCCACGCGCGCCGGAATTGGTTTACCCCGGCGCGTGGCGGACATGCTCAGGTCCCTCGTACGTAACCCGCGTAGATCTACGCTGAGGTGGAAGAACCTGCAACTGGAGGGAGCGCGCATGGCTACCGGCAACCCCGAGGGCAAGAAGCGGCCACCGGAGGAGCAGCGCCTGGGCCCTGTCCTCCGGCGGCGGGGTCAGGTCCAGAAGAGCACCACGGACCAGCGTCTGCTGGACGAGCGCGCTCCGACGGACTGGGTGCACACCGACCCCTGGCGGGTCCTGCGCATCCAGTCGGAGTTCATCGAGGGCTTCGGCACGCTCGCCGAACTGCCCCCCGCGATCAGCGTCTTCGGCTCCGCCCGCACGCCGGTCGACTCGCCGGAGTACGACGCCGGTGTCCGACTGGGCCGCGGCCTGGTCGAGGCGGGCTTCGCGGTCATCACCGGCGGTGGGCCCGGCGCCATGGAGGCGGCCAACAAGGGCGCCCTGGAGGCGGATGGCACCTCGGTCGGCCTCGGCATCGAGCTGCCCTTCGAGCAGGGGCTCAACCCCTACGTCGACATCGGCCTGAACTTCCGCTACTTCTTCGTCCGCAAGATGATGTTCGTGAAGTACGCGCAGGGCTTCGTGGTCCTGCCCGGCGGCCTCGGCACCCTCGACGAACTCTTCGAGGCCCTCACCCTGGTCCAGACCCAGAAGGTGACCCGCTTCCCCATCGTCCTCTTCGGCACCGACTACTGGGGCGGCCTGGTCGACTGGCTCCGGGGCACCCTGGTGGCCCAGGGCAAGGCCGCCGAGAAGGACCTCCTCCTCTTCCACGTCACGGACGACGTGGACGAGGCGGTCGCCCTGGTCTCCAAGGAGGCGGGCCGCTAGGCCTTCGGTAGGGCGGGGGCTCGGTTCCCCGCCCTTACGCCAACCCCCGCCGCGCCACCGCCGGCGCGCGGTGTCCCGCGATCGTCGCCACCATGTCCAGGACCTGCCGGGTCTCCTCCACCTCGTGCACGCGGTACACCCGCGCCCCCAGCCACGCCGACACGGCCGTGGTCGCCAGCGTCCCGAGCACCCGCTCCTTCACCGGCCGGTCCAGCGTCTCCCCGACGAAGTCCTTGTTCGACAGGGACACCAGCACCGGCCACCCCGTGTCCACCATCTCCCCGAGCCGCCGCGTCGCCTCAAGACTGTGCCGGGTGTTCTTCCCGAAGTCGTGCCCGGGATCGATCAGCACCGACTCCCGCGGCACCCCCAGCGCCACCGCCCGCTCGGCCAGCCCCAGCGTCACCCGCAGGATGTCGGCCACGACGTCGTCGTACGTCACCCGGTGCGGCCGCGTACGCGGCTCCGCGCCCCCCGCGTGCGTGCACACCAGCCCCACCCCGTACCGCGCGGCGACCTCCGCCAGCTTCGGATCGACCCCGCCCCACGCGTCGTTCAGCAGGTCAGCCCCCACCTCGCACACGGCCTCGCCGACCTCGTGCCGCCAGGTGTCCACGCTGATCACGACGTCCGGGAACCGCCGCCGCACCTCCGCGACGAACCCCACCGTCCGCCGCGCCTCCTCCTTGGCCGACACCTCGTCGCCGGGCCCGGCCTTCACACCGCCGATGTCGATGATCGCGGCCCCCTCGGCCACCGCCCGCTCCACGCGCGCGAGGGCGGGCTCGTCGAGGAAGGTGGCCCCCTGGTCGTAGAAGGAGTCCGGGGTCCGGTTCACGATCGCCATGATCACCGGCTCGTGCGCCGCGAATTCACGCCTGCCCAGCCTGAGCATCCCCTGTGACATCTCCTCGTCCATACCGTTCTCTCGTCCCACTGCCGCTGACTGTCAGACTCGCATGGCACGATCGGACCCGACACAACCGACCCGACCCAACAGATCCGACCCAACCGATCCGACCGTGGGGGCCCCAGCGATGGTCATGTTCTTGTTCCTCGTCATCGCGCTGGTCGTCGTGGTGGCCGGGGTGACGCTCGCCGTGGTGAGCGGCGGCGACAGCGGGCCGCTGCCCGACGCCGACCCCGAACGGCTCCGGGACTCCCTGCCCCCCGACCGCCCGGTGGGCCGCCCGGACGTGGAACGGCTCCGCTTCCCGCTCGTCGTCCGCGGCTACCGCATGGCCGACGTCGACGACGCCCTCGGCCGCCTCGGCGCCGAGCTGGCCGAGCGCGACGCCCGCATCGCCGACCTGGAGTCCGCCCTGGCCGGTGCCCGGGCCGCCGTCGCCCACCAGCACGTCGTGATGGACAAGCCGGCCCCGGAGGAGCAGCAGTGAGCACCGGCGAGGCCGTCGCCGGCCCGGACGGCGCGCTGCGCTGCCCCTGGGCCCTGTCCACCGCGGACTACGTGACGTACCACGACGAGGAGTGGGGCAGGACGGTCCACGGGGACGACGCCCTGTACGAGCGCCTCAGCCTGGAGGCCTTCCAGTCCGGCCTGTCCTGGATCACCATCCTGCGCCGCCGCACCGGCTTCCGCGCCGCCTTCGCCGGCTTCGGGATCGCCGAGGTGGCGGCCTTCACTGACGAGGACCGCGAGCGGCTGCTCGCCGACGCGGGCATCATCCGCAACCGCGCCAAGATCGACGCGACCCTCGCCAACGCGCGCGTGCTCGCCGAGTGGGCGCCGGGCGAGCTGGACGAGCTGATCTGGTCCCACGCCCCCGACCCGACGGGCCGCCCGGCCCCGAAGACCGTCGCCGACGTCCCCGCCGTCACCCCCGAGTCCACGGCACTGTCCAAGGCACTGAAGAAACGGGGCCTGCGCTTCATCGGCCCGACAACGGCGTACGCCTTGATGCAGGCATGCGGCTTGGTAGACGACCACCTGTCGACATGCGTGGCAAGAAGCGCCCTTTAGGGGCGCGGGGCTGTATCGATATGCGGCTCCGCCGCGTGGGCGCGATCAACCACAGCGCGCCCGCACCCCCCGACGGCGCTGGAGTCCCGAGCTCACCGGCCCGAGCTCACCGCCCCAAATACTTGGGCTTCCGCTTCTCGACGAAGGCCCGCACCGCGATCCCATGATCCTCGGAGGACCCCGCCCGCGACTGCAGCTCGTCCTCCTTCTCCAGCGTCTCGGAGAGCGAGTGCGTCAGCCCGTACGCCATCGCCTCCTTCAGCGCCGCGTACGCCACCGTCGGCCCCTCGGCCAGCGCCCGCGCCGTCCGTTCGGCCTCGGCGCGCAGCTCGGCGGCGGGCACGACCCGGGTGGCGATGCCCAGCTCGTACGCCTCCTGGGCGCCGATGCTGCGCGGGAAGAGCAGCAGGTCGGCGGCGCGCCCGGGGCCGACGACACGCGGCAGCGTCCAGGAGATGCCCGAGTCCGCGGTGAGCGCGACCCCGGCGAAGGACGTGTTGAAGGCGGCGGTGTCCGCGACGATCCGGTAGTCCGCCGCCAGCGCGAAGCCGAGGCCCGCCCCGGCCGCCACGCCGTTCACGGCGGCGACCACCGGCTTCTCGGCTCCCGCGAGCGCCCGCACGATCGGGTTGTAGTGCTCGCGCACCGTGCTCATGGTTTCGCCCGAGCCCGCCTCCCGGTCGGCGGCCAGCAGCCCGATGTGCTCCTTGAGGTCCTGGCCGACGCAGAACGACCGGTCACCGGCCGCCGTCAGCAGCACCGCCCGTACCCCGCCGTCCGCCGCCGCGGAGCGCACCGCGTCCCGGAGCGCGACCTTGGTCTCGATGTTCAGCGCGTTCATCGCCTCGGGGCGGTTCAGCGTGATCGTCGCGAGCCCGTCGCTCACCTCGTAGAGCACGGTGTCGGCCATGGAATTCCCCTCCGCGTCGGTGTGTGTGTCGGGCAACAGCATGACGGAGATCGCCGCCAACGCGGGGCTGCGGCGATGTGACCTGCGTCAAAGAGTTCCGGTCCGTATCCATTCGGTGGAAGTGGGTGAGGGCGCGCAGTATCGCAGTCACATCCCCGAATTGAGTGGTTTTGCTCGCGCGCGTTGCCCAAGCGATGCCGACCGATGTTGGTCATCGGGTCCTGGGATGCGGGATAATGGCTGGGAAGCAATGTGTTCGATGCCGGTGTCGCGCGTCCGGGCCGGACTGCGCGTGCCCTCACGGGCCGTCGGCGGTGACGGTGAGCTGGTATCAGGAAGGGGAACGAGCATGGCGGCCATGAAGCCGCGAACGGGCGATGGCCCGCTCGAGGTGACCAAGGAGGGGCGGGGCATCGTCATGCGCGTTCCGCTCGAAGGCGGCGGGCGGCTCGTCGTCGAGCTGACCCCCGATGAGGCCGACGCGCTCGGCGACGCCCTCAAGAAGGTCGTCGGCTGACGCGCGAGCGACCATACCCGTTCAGTCGCCCCGGTACCGCACGTGGTGCCGGGGCGATTGTTTGTCTCAGGTGCTGTCTCGGGTGTTGCCTCAGGTGCTCTCAGCGCTTCACGGCGCACAGCAGCCCGTCGCCGACCGGCAGCAGTGACGGCACCAGGTCCTGGCTCTCGCGCACCGCGCGCAGGACCTCCCGCAGCCGCAGCACCTCGGTGGGCTGCGGTCCGGAGTCGGTCGTCCGGCCGGCGCCGAAGACACCCTCGAACGCGACCAGGCCCCCCGGGCGCAGCAGGCGCAACGATTCAGCGAGGTAGTCCAGGTACTCCAGGCGGTCGCCGTCGCAGAAGACGAGGTCGTAGCCGGCGTCCGCGAGCCGGGGCAGCACGTCCAGGGCGCGCCCGGGGATGAACCGGGCCCGGTTGCTGGCGAAGCCCGCCGCGCGGAAGGCCTGGCGGGCGAACTGCTGGTGCTCCGGCTCCGGGTCGACCGTGGTCAGTACGCCGTCCGGTCGCATTCCGTGCAGCAGATGGATCCCGGAGACACCGCAGCCGGTGCCGATCTCCGCGACCGCCTTCGCGTCCACGGCAGCGGCGAGCAGCCCCAGGGCCGAACCCGTGCCCGGGGTCACCGAGCGCAGACCCGCCTCGCGGGCCCGGTCACGTGCCCAGAGCAGCGCGTCGTCCTCGGCGACATAGGCGTCGGAGAACGCCCAGCTCGTCTGCCGGTTGCCGGTAATGACCCTCTCCTGTCCCCGTTGTTGCCTCGGCGTGACTGTATCCGTTGGCGTCGGGAACCCGCAGATGGGACCGGTCGTTTAAAGGGGGAGAGCAAAGAGACGAACGAGCGGCCGGAGCTGGGACGGGGGCGGCGAATGGACCAGGGCGCCGAGCAACTGCTGACGCAGCCGTACGAGCCGTGCCGGCACAGATCAAATTCTCGTAAAACCGCTTATCCGGAGCTAACGGGCGAGGTGGCTATGGTAGGGGCTCCACTGGACACCACCAGAGCCGACAGGGGAGGTGCGGCCGCACCCGCGGATCGGGGCGGAGTGCTGCGGCGCTTCTTCGGATCGGCAGGCAGGCCGAAATCTGTGAACGACACCGCTGCTGACCACAGCCACGCCGACGGTCCCGCCACGGGACATGCCCAGACCGCGACCTTCACCAGCGACGCGGACGGGCAGGCGTGGACTCCGCCCACCTGGGAGGAGATCGTCAGCACCCACAGCGGCCGGGTCTACCGCCTCGCCTACCGCCTCACCGGCAACCAGCACGACGCCGAGGACCTCACCCAGGAGGTCTTCGTCCGCGTCTTCAGGTCCCTGTCGACGTACACGCCGGGTACCTTCGAGGGCTGGCTGCACCGCATCACGACCAACCTCTTCCTGGACATGGTGCGCCGCAAGCAGCGCATCCGCTTCGACGCGCTCGGTGACGACGCGGCCGAGCGGCTGCCCAGCAAGGAGCCCACCCCGCAGCAGATCTTCCACGACGCCCACTTCGACGCGGACGTCCAGCAGGCGCTGGACACCCTCGCGCCCGAGTTCCGTGCCGCCGTCGTGCTGTGCGACATCGAGGGGCTGTCGTACGAGGAGATCGCCGCGACCCTCGGCGTCAAGCTCGGTACGGTCCGCTCCCGCATCCACCGCGGTCGCTCCCAGCTCCGCAAGGCGCTCGCCCACCGTTCACCCCAGGCGCGCGCCGAGCGTCGTTCCTTCGTGGCCGGCGTTCCCGCACTGGGAGGAGGGGGCACGAGCGCGTGAGTGGGTCACGGCCTGAATCCGAGGGACACCTCGCAGAGCAGCATCTGGGAGACCGACTCTCCGCCCTGGTGGACGGAGAGCTCGGTCATGACGCGCGTGAGCGCGTGCTGGCGCATGTGGCGACCTGCCCGAAATGCAAGACGGAGGTCGACGCGCAGCGCCGGTTGAAGAACGTCTTCGCGGAAGCCGCCCCGCCGGCCCCCTCCGAGAGCTTCCTGGCTCGCCTCCAGGGGCTGCCCGCAGGGGGTGACGGGGACGGTGGCGGCCTGCCGCCGTTCGGCGGCGGGTTCGCCGACGACCTGACAGGGCTGTCCGGACGGCTCGGCGGCTCCGGCGTCCTCGGCCCGAAGCGGGGCGAGCGGTTCGAGTTCGACTACGCACCGCTGCGGCCGCACGCCTCCGTCCTGCCGCCCTCCGCACCGGGGCGGGGCTTCCGGATCCACGACGTGGGCCGTCAGGAGTCCGAGCGGTCGGCCTCGCGCGGACTGCGGTTCGCCTTCGCCGCCGCCGGCGCGGTCTCGCTGGCCGCCATCGCCCTGGGCGGCGTCACCTTCGGCACGCCGGACACCACCACCGACGCCCGCGGCTCGGGGAACGGCAGCAATGTGACGCCGACCCGGACCCAGGGCGCGGGAGCGGCCACCACGTCCGAGAGCCAGCGCCGCCGCACGGCCGGTCCGCTGCTCGGGCAGGCCCAGGGGCAGCGGTCGCTCGGTGACATCCCAGTCGCGCCCACCAGCGCCTCCGCGCCGCTGGTGCCGGGGCTGCCCGCGCCCGCCGGGGCCGACGCGCGCCGGCAGGCCGTGCACGCGCTGACCGCCCCGGTGACGGCCGGCGCCGCCGCCATGTCCCCGTTGATACGTCCGCTCGAAGCGGTGCCGCCGCTCTCGCTCTCCTCCTGGTCGACGGCGCCCGAGCTCCGGCCACCCGGCCTGTTCGCCGCCCCCGCCCCCGACCCGGCCGTGTCTCCGATCCCGACGGCGTCCTCGGCGCCCTCGCATCGCCCGGTCCGCTGACGGGCTCTGCGCGCCGGGCCCGGAACCTGATTGAATCCGGGGTGGCGCCAGAGCCCTTGGAGCCGACGATCTGCGGCCGGCTGCGGGGAGAACATGAACGAGGCGAAGCCCACGAAGGCGAAGTGGTGGACTCGTCCCCGCTCGTCCGAGGACGCGACCGACGGCGACTTCGAGCTCGAACGGCCTCGCGGTACGGGTGCCGAGCGCACCGACGGCGGCGACTTCGAGCTCGAACGCCCGACGGCGACCCGCGCGGCCGACGAGGGCGACTACGAGCTGGACCGCCCGGCGCCCGGCGGCGACGTCCCCCTGGCCACGCCGCCCGCCCCGTCCGCCGAGCGCCCCAAACCCCTGCACGAACCCGACCCGTACAGCACCCCGCCGTACGGCGAACCGGGCCCCTGGGCGCCCGCCCCACCCGTCCAGCACCCGGCGACAACCCCGGCCCACGGCACGGCGACGCCACCTTCGCAGGCGTCCCCCACACCCCCACCCGCCCCGGCGCTCTCGGACGCCCCGCCCCCGCCCCCGCCGACCGGACACCCGGCGCCGCCCCTGCCCCACGGCACGGGGGTGCCGCCCGCGCCCGCCATCCCAGCGACCCCACCCGGCGCGACCCCCGACCCGGCGTTGGCGGACGCGCCGCCTCCGGTTCCGCGCCCCGTCCCTCCGGCCCGGCAGCCCGCGGGGATGCGTGACGCGGCGTCCCCCGGTGTCCCCGTTGCGACGGCCGCCGCGGCAGCCGAGCCCGTCGGCGCCGGCGGCCACGCCCCCGAGCCGACGGCGGTCCAGGGGGCCGAGCCCCCTCTCGACCCCTGGGGTCGCTACGACCCCTGGGCCGCGTCGGCCGCCGCCGCGCCCCTCCAGCACAGCGGCAGGCCCCCGGGGACGCCGGACGAACGACGTCGGGGGATCAGGAAGGCGCTGATCGGCGGAGCGCTGCTCATCGCGCTGATCTCCGGCACGGCGGGCGGCGCCATCGGCGTCTACCTGGAGCGCAACGGCGGCGTGGGCACCGTGGAGCTGCCGCAGGCCGGTGCCGAGTCCGCCGACCGGGCGCCCGGCAGCGTCGCGGCCCTCGCCGCCCGCGCCCTGCCCAGCGTGGTGACCCTGCACGTCAGCGGCAGCGATGCCGCGGGCACCGGCACCGGCTTCGTCCTCGACGACCGCGGCCACATCCTCACCAACAACCACGTCGTGGACCCCGCCGGAGACGGCGGCGAGATAACGGTGACCTTCAACAGTGGCGACACGGCCGAGGCCACGGTCGTCGGCCGCGACAGCGGATACGACCTCGCCGTGGTGAAGGTGAAGGGCGTCAGCGGCCTCACCCCCATGCCCCTCGGCAACTCCGACAACGTACGGGTCGGCGACTCCGTCGTGGCCATCGGCGCCCCCTTCGACCTGGCGGGCACGGTCACCTCCGGCATCATCAGCGCCAAGGAGCGACCCATCACCGCCGGCGGCGAGGAGGGCGACGCCAGCGACGTGTCGTACGTCGACGCCCTCCAGACCGACGCGCCCATCAACCCGGGCAACTCCGGCGGTCCCCTCCTGGACGCCCAGGGCCGGGCCATCGGCATCAACTCCGCCATCCGCTCCGCCGGCAGCGGCAGCGCCGAGTCGGACGGCGGCCAGTCCGGTTCCATAGGACTCGGCTTCGCCATCCCCATCAACCAGGGCAAGCGCGTCGCCGAGGAACTGATCAACACCGGCAAGGCCAGCCACCCGGTCATCGGCATCACCCTCGACATGAACTACACGGGTGACGGCGCCCGGGTCGGCCCCGACGGATCCGCGGTCACCAAGGGCGGCCCCGGCGCCAAGGCCGGCATCAAGCCGGGCGACGTGATCACCGCGGTCGACGGACAACGCGTCCACTCGGGCGAGGAACTGATCGTCAAGACCCGCGCCCACCGCCCCGGCGACCGCCTCGAACTCACCCTGGAACGCGGCGGCAAGGAGACGAAGGTCTCCCTGGTCCTCGGCTCCTCCGACGGCGACTGAGCGGAAGGCAAACAATTCGGAAAGCGCTCGCATACACGCACTCGGGACTCACGGGACGGTACCGGTCGGGCGGGGTCGGCGGGTACCGTGGTGGCGGCCCGGACATCCCAAGGAGCTTCAGGTGTTCAATGACATAGGACCACTCGAGCTGGTCGCGCTCGTTGTTCTCGCCGTGCTCGTCTTCGGTCCGGACAAGCTCCCCAAGGTCATCCAGGACGTGACCCGCACCATCCGGAAGATCCGGGAGTTCTCGGACAGCGCCAAGCAGGACATCCGCCAGGAGCTGGGACCCGAGTTCAAGGACTTCGAGTTCGAGGACCTCAACCCCAAGACGTTCATCCGCAAGCAGATGGAGAACGACGAGCTGGGGCTCAAGGAACTCCGCAACGGCTTCGACCTGAAGAAGGAGATGGCCGAGGTCACCGACGCGGTGCACAGCCGCGACGCGGAGTCCTCGTCGTCCGGGTCCGGGTCCGCGTCCTCGTCCGGTTCGGGCGGCGGCCGTATCGACATGTCGAAGAAGCCCGAGAAGCCCGAGAAGCCCGAGCAGCCCGCCGCCGAGGACCGCCCGCCCTTCGACGCCGACGCCACCTGAGCCCACCCGCCGCCGCACCGCAGGTGACGCGTCTCATACTCCGGACGGGGCGTACCGGGCCCGAAGGCGACCTCCGGGCGACCCACGCGCCGGGCGGTTTCCCGGCTGCCGCCAGTGGTGTGGCTATGCTTCCCGAGTTGTTGTGCGGACCGGACGAGTGCGCCCGAAGGGGGGCGGGCCGTACCGGCCCGACGAGCGCGAGGAGGCGTCCGGGCACATGGAGACGACGAGTCAGGCGGTCGCGCAGACGCCGGCCGCGGAGGGTGGACCACAGTCCCCGTCCGGCCGGCAGACGGTCGACGGCTACCTGAGTGCGCCCTTCCCGTGGTACGGCCTCGACGAGGCGTTCACGGGACGGCGCCGGCTGATGCAGATCGGTACGGCGGCCGACGGCAGCGTGGAGCACGGCTCGATCGGGCACGGCGACGAACCGTCGGTCCGCAACGAGCACGTCGCGGGCGACGAGCAGGACGCCAAGGAGAAGTTCGCGGTCGTCGTGACCGTGGCGGCCAACCCGGACCGGCGCAGCGCCGACGGCACGGGCCTGCTGGAGGCCACCTCGGTCTCCTCGGCGGCCTGGCTGGCCGGCGTGGGCCTGCTGTCCTTCACCTGGCCCGGCCAGATGGACCACTCGCTGCGCGACGACTGGCTGGAGCAGCAGACGGAGACGGCCTGGGTCCTCGCGGACGACCTCGACGGCGAGGACTGGACGACCCTGTCACTCCCCGTGGACGGCGTTCCGACGCCCTTCCACTACCGGGAGTCCGAGTTCGGCTGGGTGCTCGCCGGATCCACCGAGCAGGGCGTGCACCTCGGCGCCTACGGCCGGGGCATGAGCGCGTACGGCCTGGCCTTCTCCGTGGTCAAGGACATCGCCGCCTACGCCTAGGGGGCCCGGCAGCGGTACGTACGACGAGGGGCGCCATCCCGACGGACAGCGCCCCCCACTCCTCCCGCGCGCCCGCGGGGAGGGTCAGAACTTGTTCTTCGGCGTGATCCCCAGGGACAGGCCCGAGAGGCCGCGCTGGCGGCCGCCGAGCTTGCCCGCGATCGAGCGCAGGGCCGCGCCGGCCGGGGAGTCCGGGTCGGACAGCACCACGGGCCTGCCCTCGTCGCCGCCCTCGCGCAGCCGGACGTCGATCGGGATGGACCCGAGCACCGGCACGGACGCACCGGTCGTGCGGGTGAGGCCGTCGGCGACCGACTGGCCGCCGCCCGTGCCGAACACGTCGACCATCTCGCCGCAGTGCGGGCAGGGCAGGCCGGACATGTTCTCGACCACGCCGACGATCTTCTGGTGGGTCTGCACGGCGATGGCCCCGGCGCGCTCCGCCACCTCGGCGGCGGCCTGCTGAGGGGTCGTCACGACCAGGATCTCGGCGTTCGGCACGAGCTGGGCCACGGAGATCGCGATGTCACCGGTGCCGGGCGGCAGGTCGAGCAGCAGGACGTCCAGGTCGCCCCAGTACACGTCCGCCAGGAACTGCTGGAGCGCGCGGTGCAGCATCGGGCCGCGCCAGACGACCGGCGCGTTGCCCGGCGTGAACATGCCGATGGAGATGACCTTCACGCCGTTCGCCGACGGCGGCATGATCATGTTCTCGACCTGGGTGGGGCGTCCGTCGGCGCCCAGCATGCGCGGCACGGAGTGGCCGTAGATGTCGGCGTCGACGACCCCGACCTTGAGGCCGTCCGCCGCCATCGCCGCCGCCAGGTTCACCGTCACCGACGACTTGCCGACGCCGCCCTTGCCGGACGCGACCGCGTAGACCCGGGTGAGGCTGCCGGGCTTGGCGAAGGGGACCTCGCGCTCGGTCTGGCCGCCGCGCAGGGCGCTCGCCAGCTCCTTGCGCTGCTCGTCGCTCATCACGTCCAGCTCGACGTCGACCCGCGTGACGCCCTCGACCTGCGCGACCGCGTCGGTCACGCGCTGTGTGATGGTGTCCCGCATGGGGCAGCCGGAGACGGTCAGGTACACGGCGACCGCGACCGCTCCGTCCGCACCGATCTCCACCGACTTGACCATCCCCAGCTCGGTGATGGGCCGGTTGATCTCGGGGTCGTTCACCGTCGCCAGTGCTTCGCGCACCGCGTCTTCCGTAGCCATAGTGACGATGGTACGGCGCCGCACACGGGGCAGGGTAAGCCCCGTCAGCGGTCGTGTACGTCACGCCTCGGCGGGCGATCCGCCGGGAATACCCCGCGGTCGGGGTGGTGGCCGTTCTGCCGCTCCTCCAGGTCCCTGAGCACGTCCTGCAGCTCGGAGCGGATCCAGTCCCTGGTGGCGACCTCGCCCAGCCCGATGCGCAGGGCGGCGATCTCCCGGGTCAGGTACTCGGTGTCGGCGATCGATCGCTCGTTCTGCTTTCGGTCCTGCTCCAGGTTGACCCGGTCCCGGTCGGCCTGCCGGTTCTGCGCGAGCAGGATCAGCGGGGCCGCGTAGGAGGCCTGGAGGGACAGCGCCAGCGTCAGGAAGATGAACGGATACTGGTCGAACCGCAGATCGCTCGGCGCGGACACGTTCCACAGCACCCACACGATGATGACGACCGTCATCCAGACGAGGAACCGCCCGGTGCCGATGAACCGGGCGATCCGCTCCGACAGCCGTCCGAAGGCCTCCGGGTCCCACTCCGGCACGATCCGGCGGCGCGGCGCGCGGGGCTGGTCCAGGCGGGTCCGGGAACGGGAGGCCGTGGCTCCCGACGCGGCCCGCTCCCGGGTCGCCGTCTCACGCTCAGGCACCATCGGCGCTCCCCTCCTTCGCCGCCCCGGCCGGCTCGTCGAGGTGGTACTCGGTCTCCCGCCAGTCCTCGGGCAGCATGTGATCCAGTACGTCGTCCACGGTGACCGCGCCCAGCAACGACCCGGAGTCGTCCACGACCGGCGCCGCGACCATGTCGTACGCGGCGAAGAACCCGGCGACCACCGGCAGCGCGGCGTCCGGATCCAGGGGTTGCAGGTCGTCGTCGATGATCGAGCCGACCAGCGTGTACGGCGGGTCGCGCAGCAGGCGCTGGAAGTGGACCGTGCCGAGGTACTTGCCGGTCGGGGTCTCCTCGGGCGGCCGGCAGACGTAGACCTGGGCGGCGTGCGCGGGGGACAGGTCGGGGTTGCGGATGTGGGCCAGGGCGTCCGCGACGGTCGCGTCGGGCCGCAGCACGATCGGCTCGGTCGTCATCAGACCGCCGGCCGTGTGCTCCTCGTACGCCATCAGGCGCCGCATGTCGGCCGCGTCGTCCGGCTGCATCAGGCTCAGCAGCCGTTCCTTGTCCTCCTCGGGCAGCTCGCCGAGCAGGTCGGCCGCGTCGTCGGGGTCCATGGCCTCCAGCACGTCCGCGGCGCGCTCCTCCTTGAGCTTGCCGAGGATCTCGATCTGGTCGTCCTCCGGCAGCTCCTCCAGTACGTCGGCCAGGCGGTCGTCGTCGAGGGCGGCGGCGACCTCCGCGCGGCGCTTGGCGGACAGGTGGTGCAGGACGTTGGCGAGGTCGGCGGGGCGCAGCTGCTCGAAGGTGGCGAGGAGGTTCTCGGCGCCCTGCCCGTGCTCCTCCACGGAGAAGCCGGTGACGCCGGACCACTCGACGGTGAGGGTCTCGCCCTTGGCCCGCCGGAAGGCGCCGCCCTTCCTGCCCTTGCGCACGAAGACCTTGTCGATCTCCCAGTCCCGGCGGGCCGGCAGCTGCTGCACCGACAGGTCAAGGACGGTGACCTCCTCGCCCGTCTCGGTGAGCGTGACCCGCCGGTCGAGCAGCTCGCCGAAGACGAGGCGCTCGGTGGGCCGCTGCTCGAAGCGCCGGACGTTGACCACTCCGGTGGTGATGACCTGGCCGGACTCGATGCCGGTGATCCGGGTCATGGGCAGGAAGATGCGGCGGCGGGTGGTGAGTTCGACGACCAGCCCGAGCACCCGCGGGGGCTTGCGGCCGACCCGGAGCATGACGACCAGGTCGCGCACCCGCCCCACCTGGTCGCCGGCCGGGTCGAACACGGCGATGCCGGAGAGATGGGAGACGAAGATCCGGGGGGCGCCCGCTGCCATGGCCGCGGCTCCTTTTCGTAAGCGTGCCTCAGAGTGCGTGGCTCGGAGTGCGTGACGGCTGATTCGTACGGGGTCTCTTTTCCGAATTGCCCGCTCGGACGGGCTTCAGGCTAGCCCGTCCCGATCGGCCGCGCCCTGGCGGCCGGTCCGGACGGACTGGCTCCGTTCGCCCTCCGGGGCCCCGGTACGCTGCGGTACGCCGCCCGGGCGGTCAGCCCGCCACCGGCGTCCGTCCGCGTCGTGTCAGCCCCTGTCAGAAAGGCAGTTCCACCTGTGTCTGTGACTCCCCGGCGCCGTGTCCGCAGGGCCGCTCTCAAGGGCGCGGCGTGCGTCCTGGCCGCGGTGACGGGCGCGGGGCTGACGGGATGCGGCGGCGAGGACCCGGACGCGGGGACCAACGGCGTCGGGAAGCTTCCGGCGGACAAGATCCAGACCAAGTCCCGCTCGGTCGCCCAGTCCGCCGAGACGGTACGCCTGCACGGCACCGTGGCCGCCGGCGGGAGCACGTACCGCCTCGACATGCGGCTGAAGGGCGATGGAGGCACCGGCTCGGTCGCCGCCGAGGGGACGACGTTCGGGCTGCTGCGGGTCGGGGAGCAGCTCTTCCTCAAGGCCGACGCCGGGTTCTGGAGCCACGACGGCGGTGACGCCAAGGCCGCCGAGAAGCTGGCCGGCAAGTACGTGAAGGTGCCGCAGGGTGACCCCGTGTACAAGAAGTTCAGCGGCTTCACGGACAAGGACGTCCTCCTCGGAGGTCTGCTGACGCTGCACGGCGAGGTCAAGACGGACGGCCGGCACGAGCAGGCGGGCGTGCGCACCATCCGGATCACCGGCGACGACGGCGCCGGCGGCTCGCTCGACGTCTCTCTGGAGGGCGCGCCGTACCCGCTGCGGCTGGTGCGGGCGGGCAGCGCGGGCACGCTGAGTTTCTCGGACTGGAACAAGGACTTCGCGCTCAAGGAGCCACCGAAGGGCGACACCCTGGACTACGGCAAACAGCTGCCGTCGTCCTGAGCCCGGACCGGCCCCAGGGGGTGGCGCTTGGATCTTCCCGGGGGCGCGGGGAGAGTGCCGTTGCCTGGAGTCGGCCCTGATCCAAACGACAACCCCTAGCGGCGGCGCCGCTTCAGCAGCAGGCGCGGGAGGCCCGCCGGTGCCGGATTCCGTGTCGTCGCCGGGGTCGGCAGCGGTGTCTCGGCCAGCGCCCCGTCGGGCAGTGGGGCCGTGGTCCCGGTCGGTTCCAGCCGGAGCACCCGGCACTCGCGGGCCCAGCGGCCGGTCATCGCCTCGCCGTCGGGGGCGTTCAGGCGCTTGCCCTTGAGGTCGGCGACCGCGGCCTGCCACGCCTCGGAACCGGACGGCAGCTCCACGACCCGGGCCGCCCAGGTGACCAGCCGGCCGCCCTTGTCCTTGCTGCGCACCGTCACCTCGGCCGCGGCCCCGTCCGTCAGCCCCGGCAGCGGCTGCTCGCCGGGCCCGTCGCCGACGACGCAGGCCGCGCCCTCGTGCCAGACGTGCCACAGCGCCCGGGCGGGCACCCCGGGGCCCTTGGCCCAGATGAGGCCGGACTTCTTCGTGGCCTCCTCGACGAGGGCCTGGTCGAGCAGCTCGCTTGTCATGCGGTCAGCCTATCCAGCGCCCGTCCGCCCCGGTCAGAGCCAGCCGTTGCGCTTGAGCGTGCGGTGAATGCCCAGGCAGATGACGACGGTGACGGACAGGACCAGCGGATAGCCGAACTTCCAGTGCGTCTCCGGCATGTAGTCGAAGTTCATCCCGTACACACCGCACACCATTGTCGGTACGGCGATGATCGCCGCCCACGAGGTGATCTTGCGCATGTCCTCGTTCTGCGCGACGGACGCCTGGGCGAGGTTGGCCTGGAGGATCGAGTTCAGCAGCTCGTCGAAGCCGACGACCTGTTCGTGCACCCGGGCCACGTGGTCGGCGACGTCCCGGAAGTACTTCTGGATCTCCGGGTCGATCAGCCGCATCGGCCGCTCGCTCAGCAGCAGCATGGGGCGCAGCAGCGGCGCCACCGCCCGCTTGAACTCCAGTACCTCGCGCTTGAGTTGGTAGATCCGGCCGGCGTCCGTGCCGCGCGGGCTGCCCTTGCGGCCCGGTGAGAACACCTCCGTCTCGACCTCGTCGATGTCGTCCTGCACCGCGTCGGCGACCGCGATGTAGCCGTCCACGACGTGGTCGGCGATGGCGTGCAGCACCGCCGAGGGGCCCTTGAGCAGCAGCTCGGGGTCCTCCTGGAGCCGGTGCCGCAGCGCGCGCAGCGAGCCCTGCCCGCCGTGCCGGACGGTGATGAAGAAGTCCCGCCCGGTGAAGCACATGACCTCGCCGGTCTCGACGACCTCGCTGCTGGCGGTCAGCTCGGCGTGGTCGACGTAGTGGATGGTCTTGAAGACCGTGAACAGGGAGTCGTCGTAGCGCTCCAGCTTGGGCCGCTGGTGGGCCTGGACGGCGTCCTCCACGGCCAGCGGGTGCAGCCCGAACTCCCGGGCGATACCGGCGAACTCGTCCTCGGTGGGCTCGTGCAGGCCGATCCACACGAAGCCGCCGTCGCGGCGCACCTGGCGCATCGCCGTGTGCGAGGTCAGCGGCGCGTCCGTCTCGACGCGGGCACCGTCGCGGTAGACGGCGCAGTCGACGACGGCGGAGGGGGTCCCCGGGTCGCGGGTGGTGTCGTAGGCGCCGTTGTCCTTGCGCAGAGAGACGCGGGACGGGCGGACCGCGGCGCGCAGGTCACGGATCATCGACATGGCAGGCTCCTTCGCGACGGGCAGCGAACGGGGCCGGAGACGGGTGGAACCGCCCGGAATGGGGACGTCCTGGCTACGCGTGCTCGGCGCGTCCACAAAGCGGGGGGCACCGCACCGTCGCGGTGGCCGGCTTCGCTGCTGATTCAGCTGCTGACACGGATCGACGCGAGGGGCGTCGACGGATCGGATCAGGCACTACGAGACGAAGTGCTCTTCCGCGTGAAGGGCGCGCGGACGGAAAGCGGCAGCGGCAGGAACCGGAACAGCTGCGTCAGTGGCCGGAAGAGCGGGTGGTACTGCACGGTCGACTTCGGTCCATGCCGCCCACCTCCTCCGGCCGGTCCCTCGTGAGGGACGATCCACACCCCTTGTTTGGAGGGGTTCCCCGTAGGGGAGTCTTGATAGCGTCGGGTACTTGATCGCGATGTGCTGAGCGCTGCCCCGAACCGCTGGCCCAGAGTACCAGTCACCCGAGGTGTCAAGGCGCCGCTTCGCCGGTTCACGACGAGTTCTATGCTCGCCGCATGGCTGATGTTCTTCCTCTGGTGGAGGCCCGGTTGCGCAGCGCGCTGGGCGAACCGGACGCACGCGCGGCGGTCACCTTCCTCGGCACCGACCGCATCGAGGTGCTGCGCTTCCCCGCCGGGGACCAGGAGGGCGACATCGTCCGCTACGCCACCCTCGGCATGTCGGCGCAGCCCATGGCGGAGCCCACGGCCACGCTCGCCGACCCGGTCGAGGGGCCCCGCGCCGAGCTGGTGCTCTCCGTCCGGGCCGGTCCGGCCGACACCGGCAAGGTGCTGCGGCCGCTCGCCGTGCTGGCGGCTTCCCCGCAGGTCGAGGGCGTGATCGTGGCGCCGGGCGCCTCGCTGGACGTGGGGGAGGCGCTGTGGCCCGGGGCGCCGTTCACCTCGGTCCTGGTCGCCGAGCCGGGCGGCCTGGTCGAGGACCTGGAGCTGGACGCCCCGCTGGACCCCGTACGGTTCCTGCCGCTGCTGCCGATGACGCCGAACGAGGCCGCCTGGAAGCGCGTGCACGGCGCGCAGGCCCTCCAGGAGCGCTGGCTGACGCACGGCACGGACCTGCGCGATCCGTCCCGCAGGTCCGTCCCACTGGAGTGACGGAACTCACCAAGTCCGCCTCCCCGTTCCTCAGTTGGCGAAGACGGTGACGCTGTCCTCGGTGGCGTGCCCGGTCTCCAGCTCCTCCGCCATGGGGGTCCCCCCGCTCGAGCGAAGCCGAGAGTGGGGGAGGGTGAGCGCCCGGCGCCGTACGAGGACCACGACCGCGCCCAGCACGGCGGTGACGGCCGCCACCACGAACGGGATGTGGATGTCGGTCCACTCCTCGATCTTCGGCGCGAAGTAGGGCGCTGCCGCCGCCGCGAACCAGCGCACGAAGTTGTACCCGGCGCTCGCCACCGGCCGCGGCGCGTCCGACACCCCGAGGGCCAGCTCGGTGTAGACGGTGTTGTTCACGCCGATGAACGCGCCGGACAGGATCGTGCAGACGATCGCGGTGGTGTGGTTGCCGTAGCCGAGGACCAGGACGTCGGCCGCGAGCAGCACCAGCGAGCCGCCGAGCACCTTCAGCGAGCCGAACCGCTTCTGCATGCGCGGCGCCACGAGGACCGAGAAGACGGCGAGCAGCACACCCCAGGCGAAGAACACCGCGCCGGATTTGTACGGGGTCATGTTCAGCACGAACGGGGTGAAGGCCAGCACCGTGAAGAACGTGTAGTTGTAGAAGAAGGCCGAGACCGCGGCGGACGCGAGGCCGCCGTGGCCCAGCGCCCTGATCGGGTCGAGCAGTGACGTCTTGCGGGCCGGCTTCGGCTGCTCCTTCAGGAACACCGTGATGCACAGGAAGCCGATCGCCATCAGGAAGGCCGTGCCGAAGAACGGGTAGCGCCAGCTGGCGTCGCCGAGCAGCGCGCCCAGCAGCGGGCCGCACGCCATGCCGAGGCCGAGGGCGGACTCGTAGAGCAGGATCGCCGCCGCGCTGCCCCCGGCCGCGGCGCCGACGATGACGGCGAGGGCGGTCGAGACGAACAGCGCGTTGCCCAGGCCCCAGCCGGCCCGGTAGCCGACGAGCTGGCCGACCGTGTCGGACGTGCCCGCCAGGCCCGCGAAGACCACGACGAAGGCCAGGCCGAGCAGCAGGGTCTTGCGTCCGCCGATGCGGCTGGAGACGAAGCCGGTGACCAGCATCGCGAGCGCGGTGATGAGGAAGTACGAGGTGAACAGCAGGGAGACCTGTCCGGCGCTCGCGTCCAGGCCCTTCGCGATGGACGGCAGGATCGGGTCGACGAGCCCGATGCCCATGAAGGCCACGACGGACGCGCCGGCGGTCGCCCACACCGCCTTGGGCTGTCGCAGGATGCCGCCCGCACCCGCGTCGAAGGGGTCCATGCCAGTGCTCCAATGCCGACGAGATGGTTGGTGTTTACACATACTAAGTTAGCTCTGCTAAATAATGCAACGTACACCTAGTGCTTGAGGGGCGGGCCCGAGACGCAGGCCCGAGGCGCGCGCTTCCCTCCGGATGGGTGATCGTCCTTGACGTGGGGGAGTGAGGGTAGGACCGTGGGGCTGTATGAGGGGCGAACCCAGTTGCCCGAAGTGTGGTGGCCGGGTCAGGGCTCCCGGTCTCTTCGCCGATTCCTGGCAGTGCGATCTGCACGGCACCGTGCATCCGCTCCAGCCCGTGCTCCCGCCCAGCGTCGAGGCGCTCGGTGTCGTGGTGCACCGCACCCAGGTGCCGGTCTGGATGCCCTGGCCGCTGCCGGTCGGCTGGCTGTTCACCGGGGTGGCCTGCGCGGGCGACGACCGCAGTGGTGGCCGCGCGACCGCGGTGGCCTGTTCCGGACCGGGCCCGCTCGGCGGCATCGGTGAGCTGATCCTGATCGCCGAGGAACTCGGCGTCGGTCTGGGCGCGCGCTACGCCGGCCTCGACGCCCCGGACCCGGGGCCGTACATGAACGTGGAGAAGCCGCCCCAGGCCAAGGTCCTGGCCGTCGGCCGCCCGACCCCCCTCTGGCACGTCTCGGGCGGACCCGTCGACCGTGCGGTCTTCGCCGGGGAGGCCCTCGGCATGTGGCTGTGGGCCGTCGTGTGGCCCGAGCGGTCGGGGCTGCTGATGTACGAGGAACTGGTGCTGACCGACCTGCGGGACGCGGGCGCCGAGATCGACCTGGTGCCGTGCGGGGCGTTGTCGCCGCGCCTGATCCAGCCGTAGGCGCCCCGGGCGCGGGAGAGTGTGCGTAGGGGGCGCGGGGCCCCTGCGGGTGTGACAGGGCGGGGTGCGGTACCGGTTATCCTTGAGCGTCCCTTCCGTCCCGTCACCGTTTGGAGTCAGCGTCGTGCGCATCGATCTGCACACCCACTCCACCGCGTCCGACGGCACGGACACCCCGGTCCAGCTGGTGCGCAAGGCCGCCACGGCCGGTCTCGACGTCGTCGCGCTGACCGACCACGACACCACCCGCGGGCATGCCGAGGCCCTCGCCGCGCTGCCCGAGGGCCTGACCCTGGTCACCGGGGCCGAGCTCTCCTGCCGTCTCGACGGCGTCAGCATGCACATGCTGGCCTACCTCTTCGACCCCGAGGAGCCCGCCCTGCTCGCCGAGCGCGAGCTGGTCCGCGACGACCGCGTGCCGCGGGCCCGTGGCATGGTCGCGAAACTCAACGACCTGGGCGTGCCCGTCACCTGGGAGCAGGTCGCCCGGATCGCCGGCGACGGCTCGGTCGGGCGGCCGCACGTGGCCACCGCGCTGGTGGAACTCGGCGTCGTGCCGGCGGTGAGCGACGCCTTCACCGCGGACTGGCTGGCCGACGGCGGCCGGGCCTTCGTGGAGAAGCACGAGACCGACCCCTTCGAGGCGCTCCGGCTGATCAAGGGCGCGGGCGGGGTCGCCGTCTTCGCCCACCCGGCCGCCGTCAAGCGGGGCCGCACGGTGCCGGAGACCGCGATCGCCGACCTGACCGCCGCCGGGCTCGACGGCATCGAGGTCGACCACATGGACCACGACGCGGACACCCGGGCACGGCTGCGCGGGATCGCGAAGGAGCTGGGGCTCCTGACGACCGGCTCCAGCGACTACCACGGCAGCCGGAAGACCTGCGTGCTCGGCCAGTACACGACCGACCCCGAGGTGTACGGGGAGATCACGCGACGGGCGTTCGGGGCGTTCCCCGTGCCGGGGGCCGGCGGGGCCTGAGCCTCACCTCCCGCGCGACCGCTGTCCCTCTCCCGTCCTCTCCCGTCCTCTCCCGCAAGGCCAGTAGCTCACCCATGTTCGACTTCGCCGTGTTCGGCTCCCTCTTCCTGACCCTTTTCGTCATCATGGATCCCCCCGGGATCACCCCGATCTTCCTCGCGCTGACCTCCGGGCGCCCCGCCAAGGTGCAGCGGCGGATGGCCTTCCAGGCGGTCTGCGTCGCCGGTGGCGTGATCACCGTGTTCGGTCTGCTCGGACACCAGATCCTGGACTACCTGCACGTGTCCGTGCCCGCCCTGATGATCGCGGGCGGGCTGCTGCTCCTGCTGATCGCGCTCGACCTGCTCACCGGCAAGACGGACGAGCCGAAGCAGACCAAGGACGTCAACGTGGCGCTCGTGCCGCTGGGCATGCCGCTGCTCGCCGGGCCCGGGGCGATCGTGTCGGTCATCCTCGCCGTGCAGAAGGCGGACGGCGTGACCGGCCAGGTCTCGGTGTGGGCGGCGATCCTCGCGATCCACGTGGTGCTGTGGCTGGTGATGCGGTACTCGCTGCTGATCATCCGCGTCATCAAGGACGGCGGTGTGGTCCTGGTGACCCGGCTCGCCGGCATGATGCTCTCCGCGATCGCGGTCCAGCAGATCATCAACGGTGTCACACAGGTGATCCAGGGCGCCTGAGCGCGGTCCCGGACACGCACCCGACACGCGCGGGGCCCCCGTACCGGCGTTCCGTACGGGGGCCCCGCGGGTGTGTGAAGGGGTCCGCGCTACAAGGCCGAGGGTTCGGCGGGGCGGATCCACAGGCGCTGTCCGATGGCGGCGGCGTGCTGGACGATCCGGTTTACGGAGGCGGCGTCCACGACAGTCGTGTCGACGGGGGTCCCGTCGACGTCGTCGAGTCGCATGACTTCAAAGCGCATGGCCTCTCCCTTGATCTGGTCATCCTCCTGAGGAGAACTACTGGTGTGGCTCCTGGGTCGTCGGTGCCCGGGCTTCCGTAGGAGTCAACGGGGTGCTCGGTACAAACATTCCCTACGCTAAGGAAATTTTTCGAACAACTAATTACTGACAGGTAAGCGTCTTGTTGCCGTGCGATAGGTGTCCGATACAAGACTGACCGGGGCCGGTTGTGTTCGTAGCGTGACCGCCGGGACAATGGAGGCGATGAACGCCGACCTCGCGTCCCTGAACGCCCGTATCGACCGCACCAACGAGCTGCTGCTGCGCATGCTCGCCGAGGTGGCGAAGACACCCTCGACCCACGCGATCTTCGTCGACGCCGGGTATCTGTACGCGGCGGCGGGGCGGCTGGTGACCGGGACCGAGGACCGCCGGGCCTTCGACCTGGACGCCGAGGGGCTGATCGAGGCGCTCATCGACAAGGCGCGCACGATCTTCGCGGACAGCCGCCTGCTCCGCGTCTACTGGTACGACGGCGCCCGCCGCCGCATCCACACCGCCGAGCAGCAGTCCATCGCCGAGCTGCCGGACGTCAAGGTGCGCCTGGGCAACCTCAACGCCAACAACCAGCAGAAGGGCGTCGACTCACTCATCCGCTCCGACCTGGAGTCCCTCGCCCGGTACCGCGCCATCAGCGACGCGGCCCTGCTCGGCGGTGACGAGGACCTGGTCTCCGCGGTCGAGGCCGCTCAGGGGTACGGCGCCCGCGTCCACCTGTGGGGCATCGAGGCTCCCGAGGGCCGCAACCAGGCCGACCCGCTGCTCTGGGAGGTCGACAGCCAGCGCACCTTCGACCTGGAGTTCTTCAAGCCGTACGTCTCCCGGCGCGCGGCCCAGGCCTTCGACGCGGCGGGCACCCGGCCGACCCGCGAGGACGTCCGCTTCGTGGGCGCGCAGATCGCGGCGAAGTGGCTGGCCGCCCGGGGCCGCGACGCCCTGCTGGATCTCCTCCCCGGCCACCCCTACCTCCCCGGCTCGGTCGACCAGGACCTGCTGGTGGAGGCCGAGGGTCTGCTCCAGTACTCGCTGCGCGGCCAGGCCGACCTGAGGCGGGCCCTGCGGGACGGCTTCTGGGAGCACCTGCGGGCGCAGTACTAGGGCCGGATCAGGGCCGGATTAGGGCCGGACCAGGGCCGGATTAGGGCCGGACCAGGGCAGGATCAGGGCCCTTCCGGTTCCGGCCGCGCGGAGAGGCCGTCCCAGAAGTCGGCGAGCGCGAGGGCGGTCGGCAGGGGCTGGTCGGTGTTGGGGGAGTGCTCGGCGCCGGCGACCACGGTCCGGTGCGCGTCCAGGCGCACGGCCATCTCGTCCAGGAGGGGTACGGGCCAGGTGTCGTCGTACGCGCCGGACAGCACGTGATACGGCAGCGCCAGCGCGGCCAGCTCCGCGACCCGGTCCGGCTCGGCGCACAACTGGCGCCCTGTCGCGCGCAGTTGAGCGGGCCTGGTGCCCAGCCAGCGCTCGCGCAGCCGGGCCGGGTCCTCCGGGCCGTGGGCGGGGGCCGGGGCGCCGACCTCCTCGGGCGGCCCCATGGCCTGCATCACCTGCCAGACCTCCGCCATCGTCAAGGTGTCGAGCGCGTCCCGCAGCAGCTTCACGCGCAGCCGCTGGGACTCGGAGATCCGCGCCGGACCCGAGGAGACCAGCGTGAGGGAGACGAAGGGGGCGTCATCGAGCAGGACGGCGGCCCGCGCGATCTGGCCGCCGAGGGAGTGCCCGACGAGGTGCACACGCGTCCCGAGGGCGGCGACCTGCGCGAGCACGTCCCGGGCCAGCTCGGGCCGCGCGTAGCCGGCCTCGTCGTGCTCGGGCCCGTCCGACTCGTACTGCCCCCGCCCGTCGACGGCGACCGTACGGTACCCACGCACCCCGAGCGGTGCGTGCAGCAGCGTGAAGTCCTCCTTGCTCCCGGTGAACCCGGGCAGCATCAGCACCGTCCCCCGCGCCTCCAACCCGCCGGCCACGGGCGAGTCGACGACGGCGAACTCACCCCGCGCGGTGGACATCCGGTACGCGCGGGCGCCTGGCGGTGGACTGAAGGCGGCGTTCCTGCTCACGGGCAGAGGTTATCGGGCGGTGGGGCGCGGGAACGCCGTCGGCCCGGCCCCGCCTGGGTGGCGGGACCGGGC
>NZ_JBHXNW010000020.1:113211-117893 GCF_042717365.1 Streptomyces sp. NPDC058534 | reverse complement strand
GTCCAGTACGGCGAGCCTGCGCATCCGCTCGTCGTCGGCGTGCACCAGCAGCGCGGTGCGGCCCGCCCCCCCACCCGGCCCCGCCACACCCCAAACCCCCCCCGCCGCGGGCGGCCCCCGCGCCCCCCCCACCGCCCGGACCCCCCGCCCCCGGCCGCCACCCCCGGACGCCTCACGCCCCCCCCCCTCGCAGGGGGCGCCGTGACGCAGGGGCCGGCCTGCCCCGTGCGGGCTCAGCCGGTGTGCAGGACGCGGAAGCGGTCGGGGCGCGCCGGATCCCGGTCCACGACCTGGACCGGCGGCCAGACCCACTGCCAGACGCCGATGCCGGACGTGCGGGTGAACCGGATCCGCCCCCGGGTGCCTTCGACGTCGACCTGGGACCAGGACGCGGCGGTGTCCGCCGCCAGGTCCGTACCGTCCCTGCGCAGCACGTCGGCGAGGACGGCGACCGTGTCGTAGCCCTCGAAGGCGACGAAGGAGGGCGCTTCGTCGAGCCGTGCGCGAAGGGCCGCCTCGACCCGTGCGCCGAGCGGGCCGAACCGCTCGGGCAGGTAGCGCAGGAACGGGACTCCGGCACCGTCGGCGCCCAGCGCTCCGGCCCATTCGGCGAACTCCGGTTGCCCGGCGGGGGCACCGATCGTCAGCTCGGCCAGTCGCGGGTCGCGGCGCACGGACCTGACGACCGGTACGGCCGGATCCGGGTGGCCGACCAGGAGGAGAAGGGCCGTCGCGCCGTGGTCGGCGAGCGCGTCGCACAGGGCCGCGGGGGTGAGCGCGCTCATGTCGAGTTCGACGACGGTGCCACCGCGTGGAGCCAGGTGTTCCCGCAGCAGGCGGGTTCCGGATGCCCAGTAGACACTCGGCTGGGTCGCCACGGCGACGCGCTGGTGGCCCGCACCGAGCAGGAAGTCCGCGTAGATCCGCCAGCCGTGGGACTGCGCCGGCGCGAGCCGGGCGACCAGGTCCGTGGGCCGTTCGGTGAGCGTGTCGAGCACCGCCGACGAGCAGAGGTACGGCACGCCGAGGGCGTCGGCCGCGGAGGCGGCGGCACGGGCGACGACGCTGTGGTACTCACCCACCAGGGCGGCCACGCCCAGGCCGGCCAGCTCGTCCACGGCCCCCGCGGCCTTCCGCGGATCGGCCGCGGTGTCCCGGACCACCAGCTCCAGCGGTCTGCCCGCGATCCCGCCGCCGTCGTTGGCCTCGTGCACGGCCAGTTCGAGTCCGGCGAGCAGGTGGCGGCCCGCCTCGACCCAGCCGGGCCGGGTCAGCGGAACGAGTGCGCCGATCCGGAAGGTCGACCCGCCGGCCCGCGCTGCTTCGGATGGCGTGTTCACGCGACGACGTCTCCTCGGTTGATCGTGCCGGTCATTGCATCCGTCGCCACGTCCGGCGGGCAAACGAATATTCACGACTCCCGTCCGGAACCCGGAGGCGCATCGTCCCGACTCCTTTACCGGTACGGCCCGATCAGGCGGAAGCCGTACGACGTGATCGGGAGACGGGACAGCGCACATCGTCGGACACAGCGAGGTGCCCGGCAACGACCACACCGACCCCGGCCCGCACGGGGACTGGGTGGGCCTACTACATGACCCTGGTCCGCGGCGACGACGGCGGCACGGGCACTCCGTTCCCGACGTGGGGCACGGACGTGAGTGTCCGTCAGCAGCCCTCGACGGACTCCGCCCGGGTGGCGAGTCTGCCCGGACCGACGTCCGTCCGCGTGGCCTGCCAGGTCCACGGCGGGCTCGTCGAGTACGACGGCTACAGCAACGATGCCTGGTCGTACCTGCCCGACTACGGCGGATACGTGTCCAACATCTTCATCGACGTCGACGACGCCTGGCTCCCAGGAGTGCCCACATGCTGACCCCTCCCACCCCGCGCCCGGGTTCCGTCCCGCGCCGCAGACCGCGTTCCACGCGTGCCCTGACCGGCACCGTGTGCCTGCTCGCCCTCGCCGGCACGGCACTGGCCGCGGCTCCGGCCCCGGCCGCCGACGCGCCCTCCCCGCCCGCCTCGGAGTCCTGGCGCCCCGACCTGTCCCCGGCCGGCGGCGACGACGTCAACGTCCGGTACGGCGAGGGCGCCCTGCGGGTGCGGGACGGCTCCGTCAGCCCCGCCTCCCTGGGCCGCGACCGCGGCTACGCCTCCGCCGTACTGGAGACCCACCACGTGGCACGGCCGGTGAACCGGATCACCGTGGACCTCGACGCGACCGTGCCCGAGGCGGCGGACGTCGAGGTCGACGTGCGCGGACGGGCGGCCGACGGAACCTGGACCGAGTGGCAGCGCGCGGCGCCCGGCACCCCGGTGCGACTGCCGCGCGACGTCGTGGACGTCCAGGCCCGGCTCACCCTGTGGAACGCCAAGGGCGAGGCAACGGCCGCCGTACGGGCCCTGACCCTGACGGCGGACGACACGGGCGGCGACTCCGCCGGGTCCACGCCGACGGCCGCCTTCTCCGCCCGCGTCTACGCCACCCGCGAGGGCCTGGTCGGCCACACCACGGCCAACGGCCACGTCATCAAGGAGAACGACCACTTCGTGGCGCTCCCCTCACGAAGGGCCCTGTCTCCCAAGGGCAGCGGACAGTACTCGGTGCAGGTGTGCGGCCCCGCCCGCTGCGAGACGGCGCCGGTGTGGGACGTCGGCCCGTGGAACACGCACGACGACCACTGGAACCCCTTCACGCAGCGCGAGCAGTGGAAGGACCTGCCGCGCGGCCTTCCCGAGGCGCAGGCGGCGTACGAGGACGGCTACAACGGCGGCCGCGACGAGTCCGGCCGGCAGGTCGCCAACCCGGCCGGCATCGACCTGGCCGACGGCACCTTCTACAACGTCGGCCTCAACGACAACGGCTGGGTGACCGTCACCTACCTGTGGACCGACGCCGGCGGCGACACCACGTCGTTCCCGACATGGGGCACCGACGTGAGCATCCGTCAGCAGGCGACGACCGGCTCCACCCGGGTGGCGAGCCTGCCCGGACCGACAACCGTCCGGGTCCGCTGCCAGGTCCACGGTGAGCTGGTGAACTACGACGGCTACAGCAACGACGCCTGGTCCTACCTGCCCGACTACGGCGGCTACGTCTCCAACATCTTCATCGACGTCGCCGACTCCTGGCTCCCCGGCGTGCCCACCTGCTGAGCCGCCCCGTCCAGCAGCGCCGACCCCAGCGCGGTACGCCGGTGCAGCACCCGGTTGCCCTCGCGGCGGGTCGCCACCAGCCCCGCCTCACGCAGTACGGCGGCGTGGCGGCTCGCCGTGGACGGTGCCAGGCGCAGTGCCGCGGCGAGCGACGTCGTGGTCATCGGAGTCTCCAGCGACTCCAGCACCCGGGCCCGCGACGGGCCGGTCAGCTGGGCGACGGAGGGTTTCGCCGCACCGGCGCGCAGGCGGGGCAGCCGGCCCGGCGCCGGGCGCAGCGGGTGCACCAGCACCGGCGGCAGCGACTCGTCCACCAGGGCCAGCGGGGTCCGTACGCAGAAGAAGGCAGGCACCAGCGTCAGCGGGCGCCCGCCCAGCCTGAGCGACCGGGGTTCGGGGTAGGGGGCGGCGAGCCGGGTGCCGTCCTGCCGCCGGCCCGGCAGTTCCGTGTAGCTCGCGAGCAGGGCCTCGGCGCCACCGCTCAGCGCCGCCTCGGCACGCCGGGCGCGGTCCTCACCGGCCCGGGCGCGGATCACGGGCAGGTACGGCGCCACGGCCACGGCGTGATAGCGGCGCAGCGTGCCGCCCAGCCGGCGCAGCGCGGTGGCGTCCCCGGAAGCCACCCACCGCACAGTGCGCGGCACCGGGCCGCGCAGGTCCGCGCAGAGCCGGGTGAGTTCGGCGACCAGTCTGTTCCGGGGCGTCGAGCGCACCCGGTCCACGCCGTCCGCCAGGTCCAGGTCGCCGCGACCGGGCGTCAGGAAGTCCGGGAAGTACCCGGTGGGCGGGCACAGTCGCATCAACGCCCGTACGTCGTCGGCGAGTCCTGCATGGTGCAGCGCGCCGCGCACCTCGCGCCGCCAGGGATCGTAGGCCAGGGGCTCCTGGCCGTTCTGGAGCAGGTGGAGGCTCAGCGCAGTCTCCCACAGCGGATCGGCACCCCGGGCCACGCCCATCCGTGCCAACGCGCCTTCGTCGAAGTCCACTTGAAGCACTGCGCCTCCCCCTGCCGACCGCGGTCACGGCTCAGCAGCCGCCACAGTTGTAGTAGGTGACGTCCCAGTGATTGCCCTCGTCGGCGTAGACGTTGCCCGAACCGGACCGCCACTGCGGAGCGCCGTCGCCGCGCACGCCGATGTAGGCGAAGGAGTTCTTGATGTAGTTGCCGACACAGGTGTACTTGCTGAAGTCGAGCTTGTAGCCGTTCCAGTGCGAGTAGGTGCCGGAGGCGTGTCCGGTCTCGGTACCGCCGGTGATGTTCAGCGCGCACCCGCTGGCCCGCTTGAGGGTCTGCGCGCCCTGCGCGGTGGCGTGGTTGAGCTGGTCGAACGACGTACATGTGCCGTTGTTCCGGTTGGAGCAGTTGCCGGAGGACGACCAGGTGATGCCGACGTCGCGGAACATCGACGTGGCGGTGGCGTGGCTGATCTTCGTGGCCGCGAAGGCGGGGCGGGGGCGGGCGCGCACCTCCGCGCCCGGCGCGGGCCCCCCGGGGCGGGCCCCGGCGAGCGCCCGGGGCGCGC